>JAKAMA010000299.1 GCA_021813085.1 Chloroflexota bacterium
TCCGATAGCTGACAGAAAATCCGCAGATAGTCGCGGAGATAGCGGGTCGTGAGAAAGTTGTCCCGCACGAACTCCACCCCGGTCCCGCCCATCCGCTCGGCCTCGTCGTGGTGGCGCAGCAGGTAGAGGAGCCGGTCCGCGCACTCCTCCGTCGTGTTCACCAGGAAGCCGATCTTGCCGTTCACGATCTGCAGCGGGATGCCGCCCACGTTGCCCGCCACGACGGGCCGTCCCTTCCATAGCGCCTCCGATACCACCAGTCCGAAGCCCTCGCGCACCGATTTCTGCACGACGACGGCCGCGGCGCGCTGGAACGCGTTCACCTCCAGGTTCCCCACCCCGTTGAGGTTCGACAGAATGTGGATGTCGAAGTCTTCGCCGGCGCGCCGCACGGTGCGCTCGTACCAGTCCCAACCCTCCGGGTCGTCGCTGGCCATCGACGCCACCAGCACGAGCTGCAGGTCCGGGACCTCCGCCTTGACCATGCGGTAGACGTCGATGACGCCGAGCGGGTCCTTCCACGGGTCGAAGCGGGAGATCTGCGTGATCATCGGCCGCCGCGGGTCGACAGAGTAGCGCTCGAGGATGCCGTCGACGGTCTCCCGCGGCAGGTCGACGTTCTTGGGGCTGAGCGGGTCGATCGCCGGCGGCACCGAGAAGACCGCGGGCCCGTGCAGGTCGTCCTTCACGTAGGCCGGCAGCGTGAAGATTGCGGCGTCGTACCGCTCGACGTGCGGGCGCAGCAGGTCCCAGACCTGCACCTGCGCGTCGGTCAGGTCGATGTGGCAGCGCCACACCCACTTGCCCGCCCGGCGCCCCAGCCGCTCTTCGAGGAACGTCGGGATGGCCGCCGGCTGCGGGTCGTGGATGATCACGAAGTCGTACGATTCGTCGAAGAGGTCGGCATTCAGCCGGTTGTAGTGCAGCCAGATCTCCCGCTTTTCCGGCGTCCAGTCGTAGTACATGCCCTGAAGGCTGTTGTGCATGGCCTTCGTGACGCTGAAGAACTCGTCGGCCCCCTTGATCACTTGCCAGTCCGCGTCCAGGCCGAGGTCGTTCATCAGCGGGACGAGCGTGCCCAGGATCTCCGCCACGCCGCCGCCGAACGCCGTCGCATTGACGTTCAGCACGCGGGCGCCGCGGAGGCGCGCGCCGAGCTCCAGGATCTCGTCGGTGCGCTCGTCGCCGATGATCGGGCGATAGTCGGCGAGCGACTTCGGCGTGGTGGGGACGGAACCGAGCACCGCTACCCCCTGCGCAGTTCGTTGAAGATCCGCAGACAGTCGCGCAGGTAGCGCGTGATCAGGAACTGGCGCCGCACGCGATCGCGTCCCTGCGCGCCGCACCGGGCCGCCGTGCCCGGCTCGTCGAGCAGGCGCGAGACCGCCGCGGCGAACTCCTCCGTGCTGCCGGCCACGCAGCCGGTCTCGCCATCGACCACCTGCTCCGTCAGCCCGCCGTGGGGCGCGACGACGCACGGGCGCTGCTTCCAGAGCGCGTCGGAGATCCACATGCCGAATCCCTTGCGCAGCCCGCGCTGCATGTTGACCGCCGCCAGCCGCTGGAACGCATTGAGCTCGACGTTGCCGAGGTCATTCCCCATGCTCAGCACGAACACGTCCGGCTCCTCGTTCGCGCGGCGGGCGCACTCCTCGTAGCAGGCGCGGGAGGGCGGATCCTGCGGGTTCGTCATCAGCACGAGCATGAGCTGGAGGCCCGGGTGCGTCTCGCGCACCTGCGCCCAGACATCGATCGCGTCGACGAGCCCGCTCGCCGGCTCGCACGGCGATGCCTGGCACAGCACGGGCCGCGCGGGGTCGATGCCGTAGCGCTCGGCGACGGTGCGGATGACGTCGTCCGGCAGCGGCATGTTGCGCGGGCTGCCGGGGTCGATCGCCGGCGGCACGATGCGGCGCGGCAGCGAGAGGTCGCCGGGCGAGAACGGCTCGGCCTCGAACACCGCGAGGTCGTACTTCTCGACGTGCGGGCGCAGCAGCAACCAGACATCCTCCTGCGCCGACGAGAGGTCGAGGTGCGAGTGCATGATCCACCGCGCCGCCTCCGGCTCGGCCACGAACGAGCGGATCGCCGCGGGCTGCGGGTCGTGCACGGCGATGAGGTCGAAGCGCTCGGTGAGCAGCTCGGCGTTCATCGCAGCGTAGCGCTCCCATTTTTCCGTCATCTCGTGTGTCCACGGCACGTAGATGCCGCCGAGCGCCTGGTACATCGCGCGCGTGACGTGGGCCGTGTCCTCGGAGCCGCGCACCACCTGCCAGTGGCAGTCAAGGCCCAAGTCGGTGAAGAGCGGCACGGCCGAGTTCAGCAGTTCCGCGGTCCCCGTGCCGAATCCCGTGACGCTGAGGTTCAGGACGCGCAGGCCCTCGAGCGGGCGGGCGAGCGTGCGCAACTCGTCGATCGCGCCGTGGCCCGCAGCCTCCGCCAGGTCGGCGACCGCGCGCTGGCCGAGGGCGAGGGTGCCGTACATCGAATCCTCCTCAGGCCGGCGCGGACCACGGACCGCGAAACAGCCGCCTCGCGGTCGGTGTGTCGCCTGTCGATCCTAGTCCCCTGCATCGAGCGCTGTCAATTTCGTCCTGGGGGCGGCTCGGCAGCGGCCGGCCGCCCGCGCGCTACGCTGACCGTGCCGCGACAGCGGTTGTCGCCCCGGTCGGGCAGGATCGGGCTGCGGTGGAGACGCGATGAGCGAGCCGACGGTCAACATCGAGGAGTTCCTCCGCGGGGAGGGGTTCGACAGCGACGAAGCGCTGCACGAGGCGCGCGTCGTGCTCGAACGGCACAAGCTGACCAACGCGCGCAAGCAGGCATTCGTCGCCGCGAAGCTGCCGCGCGCCCGCGCGCTGCTCGCGTCGTCGCTCCTGCGCGCCTGCGACGGCTGCCGGCCCCAGGCGCCTGCCGGACGGCCCGTCTGGGTGGCCGATGGGCGGCGCCGCGTCGCAGTCGGGCCCCAGCACTGCGAGATCTGCTCCGGCTCGAACAACCGGCGCGCCGCCGCGCGCTGCATCGACGCGCTGCGGCGGCGCGGCATCCAGCACCTGCTCGTCGTCGGCGGCACGCCCGTCCAGCAGCACGACCTCAAGGGGCTGCTGGCCGATGCGACGGTCGAGGTGCGCTTCGTCGACGGCACGCAGGCCTCCCACTCGACCAAGCAGGCGGAGCTGAACAAGCGCTGGGCGGAGCTGGTGGTAGTCTGGGCGCCGACGCCGCTGCGGCACAGCGTGTCGGACAAGTACACCGAGGACCCCTACGCCGGCCTGAAGGTCGTCAGCGTGCCGCGCCGCGGCATCGAAGCCCTGTGCGACGAGGTCGTGCGCGCGCTGCGGTAGCGTGTGCGCGCGCGTCCCGTAAGGACAGGTCTTCAGACCTGTCCGCCCCGGTGCGCTGGGATGCGCTCACGTATCGGGCGGCCAGCGCGCAACCCGGCGCAGTCTCGTGGCGCATGGTGTCTGACGATGCAGCGTAGGGGCGCAAGGCCTTGCGCCCGCGCCCCTACTCGAAGATCGAGCTGGCGACTTCCTCGATGCTGCGCTGGACGTCGACGTCGTCGGTGAGCGCCCAGACGACGCCGACCTGACAGGCGCGGCGCGGCGCGATGCCCTGCTGGATCAGCTTGCCCGTGTAGACGAGCAGGCGCGTGCTGACCCCTTCGCTCAGGCCGTGCTCGCGCAGGTTG
>JAKAMA010000300.1 GCA_021813085.1 Chloroflexota bacterium
CCGCCACCATCCCGATCAACCGGGGCAGGTGCGCGAGATCGGTGCTGAGATCGACGTCCATGTACGAGACAACCTCGGCGTCGCTCGTGAGCCAGGCTTCGCGGAGCGCGAGGCCGCGGCCCTTGATCGTCAGGATCAGTGCTTTCACTCGCTTGTCTTCGGCTTCGAGGCGCCGGGCAAGTTCGCTCGTGCCGTCGTTCGAACCGTTGTCGGCGATGACGAGGCGCCAGTCGTATGCGGGCTCGCTGTCCATGAGCGCCAGCGTGCGGCGGACGCTCTCCTCGAGAACCTTCACCTCGTTGTAGACGGGGATGACAACGTCGACGCGTTTACGGGCGGAGGCGGGAGAGTCGCTCATAGCGGCATTGTGCGGGCAGGGGGCGGAAGGCGGAAGGCGTGGTTGAGGCGCAAGGCGCAAGGCGCATGCAAAAAGGGGCAGTCGCCTGGCTGGCCCGCGGCGGCACTTGCGCCTTGCGCCTTCCGCTCAGAGCACGACGAAGAGAATCGCACCGGCTGCCGGCAGAACGAACCAGATCAGCGCGGTGACGATCACCGCCACGGTGGCGAGCGAGACGGCGTCGTCCTCCGGCGGGTTGCCCGCGTGCCCGATCGTTTCCCAGAGGGCCGCCAGCGGTTGTTCCATGATCAGACGGGAGCGCCGGTGAGCCATCGACGCGCCCTGGAGAAGCATCGACGAGAGCGCGAGCGAGAAGAGGAAGAGGAAGCCGAGACCGCCGATCAGCAGCGGCTTCGAAACCGAGATGCCGCCGAGCGATTTCGCCGCCGACGCCAGCAGCGGGATGAAGATGCCGCCGAAGACGAACGCCAGCGGACCGAAACCGCCGCCTCCGTAGCCGGGTGCGATGCGATCCATCTCCATGCGGGCGCGGGCCAGGATCCGCCGCTCGGGCAGGTCTGGCGGGCACTGGGCTTCACGCCGGGTGTAGAGGCGCTTCAGCGCGTTCGCAACGTCCTGTGCGTACGACTTCACGATGTACTGGGCCACGGTCTCGACGACGTACGCGACGACGACCGAGAACGGGCCGAGGTTGGGCACGTGGGGATCGCGCGAGCCTTCGCGATCGAGCACTTCGAGCGCGCGGAGGGCGATCCGGTGTGCCTCCGGGAACCGGTCGGGTGCCGCCAGCGGATCCATGGCCGCCAGCTCGATCGCGATGTGGGCGCCGATACCCTCGGTGTCACTGAAGCGCGCCAGCGCCGCCTCGGCCGCCTCCTCGGCGTCGCCGGCGAGCAGCCGGCGCGTCCGGTCGAGCTGGCCAGTGAGCTGATCGAGGACCGGCGTCTCGTGTATCAGTCTGTCCGGGCTTAACCGGTCCGGCATCAGCTTCTCGGCGATCCGCTGGGTCGGCGCGACGATTCCCGACTCGATCGCCCCGGCGACCTTCGGTTTACGGCGGGCCGTGGCGGATGGTGGCGGGGTTTCGCCGGGCTCGGCAGTCATGGGGGGATTGTCGATTGCCGATTGGCGATTGTCGATTGGCGGTGGCCAGGAGATGGGAAAGGCGGTCGCTGGAGCGCCAGCCCGGCGCTCCATGCTGTCGCGCTTCTGATCGGCCGATTGCCGATTGCCGATTGCCCGGAGATGGGAAAGGCGGCCGCTGGAGTGCCAGCCCGGCGCTCCATGCTGTCGCGCCGCTGATCGGCCGATTGGCGATCGGCGATTGCCCGGAGATGGGCAAGGCGGTCGCTGGAGCGCCAGCCCGGCGCTCCATGCTGTCGCGCTTCTGATCGGCCGATTGCCGATTGCTGATTGCCCGCAGATGGGCAAGGCGGCCGCTGGAGCGCCAGCCCGGCGCTCCATGCTGTCGCGCTTCTGATCGGCCGATTGGCGATTGGCGGTTGCCCGAGATGGGCAAGGCGGCCGCTGGAGCGACGGCCCGGCGCTCCATGCTGTCGCGCTTCTGATCGGCCGATGGGCGATTGGCGGCGCGGGAACCAGCCGCGCGCTTGATGCCGTTCAGTGGTTTGCGGGCGCCCGAATCCCGGCGACGTTCGCTGCGGCCAGGGCGTTCAGTTCGGCCGGGGAAAGCCCCAGCTCGCGCTCGAGGACTTCGGCCGTGTGCTCGCCCAGGAGCGGGGCTCGCACCATTTCGACGTCCGACTCGCTCATGTGGATCGGCGGCGCGAGCATCTCCCAGTCGCCGGCTTCGGGGTGATGGATCGTTCGGATCATGTCGCGTGCCTGGAGATGCGGATCGTGGAGGACGTCCTCCGTGTCAAAGACGGCGGAGCAGGGCACGCCGGCCTGAGCAAGGAGGTCCATCGCTTCCCACTTCGTCCGCTGCAGGGTCCATTCCGAGACGGCCTGCTGGATCGCGTCCCAGTTGACGGCACGGGCGGCGATCGTGGTGAAGCGGTCATCGACCTGCATCTCGGGGCGGCCGATGGCGATCGTGAGCGAATCCCACATGCGCTGGGTGACAACGTGCAGGTAGACGTAGTCGTTGGCGCCGCCGGGAGCGCAGGGGTAGAGGCCCGTCGCGGGCATGCCCGAGGCGCGTGAACCGCGGCGCTCGATCGCTCCCGGGAACCGCTCGCGGCTGGACATCGGCATCCGCATGTAGTTCGCGACCGTTTCCTGCATCGCTATCTCGACACACTGGCCCTTGCCTTCGCGATCGCGCTGGATGAGCGCCGCGAGGATGCCCATGGCCATGTGCATGCCCGAGCCGGTGTCGGCGACGGTCGCGCCGGGCTTCACGGGCGGGCTGCCCGGCTCGCCCGTGATGCTGAAGGCGCCGCCCGCTGCCTGGGCGACCCAGTCGAAGCATTTGTACGAGGCCCGCGGCCCGTAGCTCCCGAAGCCCTTGATCGTGCCGTAGATGAGGCGCGGGTGGATCTCCCGGAGCGTGTCGTAGCCGATCCCGAGCTTCTCCATCGTGCCCTGCGTGAAGTTCTCGGTGACCACGTCGAACCTGGGAACCAGCCGGAGAAAGAGATCGCGGCCGCGCGGGTCGGCGAGGTTGATCGCGACGCTCTGCTTGTTGTGGTTGAACGAGAGGAAGTAGAGCGAGTCCCTGCCGGAGCCGCTGACGGCGCGGCCCGGGTCGCCGATCCCTGGCTGTTCGACTTTGACGACTTCCGCGCCGAACCAGGCGAGGTACTGTGTGCAACTCGTGCCCGCCTCGTACTGGGTAAGGTCGAGCACGCGAATACCATCAAGTGCGGGCACGCTGGCGCCTCCGGAAGGAAGTTCGGCACAGTCTACCGGAGTTGCCCGGCTCCCGGTCCCGCGCCGGTTCCGGGTTCAGGCTGCGTAGCGGGCAGCCAGGCAAAGAAGCGTTGACGTAACGAACAGTGCCCGGCGCAAACGGTTCGTTCTATAGGCAAATAGACCAGACTGGTACACAACAATTGGGCCAATCGGCCCTGTGTGGGCCTACGTCGGCCGCCAATGCTGTAAGCATGCAGCAATCGTTCAGACGCGTCGTCGTTGTCGCGATGGATTCGTACCTTCGGAACGCCGTGGCCGCGCGGCTACAGCCACATGCCCCGGCCGGCTTCATCGCGACCGACAGCCTCGACGCGGCGGCGCCCGGCGACATCGTCCTCGTGCCGGAGCGTGAATGCCCGCCGGCGCGGTGCCAGGTTCTGGCGCGGCAGGGCGCCCGGATCATCATCCTCTCGGCCCTGCCGAGCGACCGGCAGCGGGCAGCATATGCGCG
>JAKAMA010000301.1 GCA_021813085.1 Chloroflexota bacterium
CTCTTCCGTCAGGTAGTAGAGCAGCGTCGCGTCGCCCGCGAGCTGCTGGATGCCGGCGAGGCCGTCCGTGTCGGCATTGAACGCCGCCTTCAGGAAGCGGAGCGCCGTCGGGCTCATCGCGAGGATCTCACGCGCCCACTGCACGGTCTCCTCCTCGAGGCGTGCGAGCGGCACGACGGTGTTGACGAGCCCCATCGCCAGCGCCTCTTGCGCCGAGTACTGGCGGCAGAGATACCAGATCTCGCGCGCCTTCTTGTGGCCGACGATGCGGGCGAGGAGCGTGGCGCCATAGCCCGCATCGAAGCTGCCGACCTTCGGGCCGGTCTGCCCGAAGACGGCGTTGTCGGCTGCGACCGTGAGGTCGCAGACGAGATGCAGGACGTGGCCACCGCCGATTGCGTAGCCGGCGACCATCGCGATCACCGGCTTGGGCAGCGTGCGGATCTGGCGCTGCAGCTCGAGTACGTTGAGGCGCGGCACGCCGTCGCCGCCGACGTAGCCGCCGGCGCCGCGGACGCGCTGGTCGCCGCCCGAGCAGAAGGCCTCGGCGCCCGCACCGGTGAGGATGACGACGCCGATCGCCGGGTCCTCATGCGCGTCGGAGAAGGCGTCCTTCAGCTCAAACAGCGTCTGCGGCCGGAAGGCGTTCCGCACCTCGGGGCGGTTGATCGTGATCTTCGCGATGCCCTCCGCCTTCTCGTAGAGGACGTCGCCGTAGGTCTTCGCCGCCGCCCAGGCTATCGCCGGGCGGATGGCGCCTGTCGCTCGCTCTGTCGCAGACATGACGTCAAGAACTCCTTTACCAGCGCGGCGAAAGCCGCGGGCTGTTCGAGGTGGACCGCGTGACCGGCGTCCGGCGCGATCTGGACGCGCGCATCCGGCATGCGATCCCGCATCGCCAGGGCGAGCGCGCGGTACTTCACGTCGTGCTCTCCCGCGACGAGCAGGACGGGCATCGAAAGCTCATGCAGGCGCGCGAGCAGCGGCTCCGTCGTGCCCGCGCCCATGCCGCGCAGGCTGTTCGCCAGGCCGGCGGCGCTGTTGCCGAGGCGCTGCGCGCGCAGCCGCTCGCGCACCGCATCGGGCAGGCGCGCCTGCGTGGCGAAGAGCGGAAGCGCCTGCCAGCGGTCGACGAACGCCTCGACGCCGGCACGCTCGATGTCATCGGCGAGCGCGCGGTCGGAGGCGACGCGCTCGCGCCGTTCGTCAGCGTCTGCGATGCCCGGCGATGCGCCTTCGAGCACGAGCGCGGTGATCCGGTCCGGCGCAGCGAGCGCGAGGTGCAGGGCGACGCGCCCGCCCATCGAATAGCCGAGCACGGCCGTCCGCCCGGCGCCGAGCGCGTCGAGGAGCGCCGTGACGTCGGCGACGCAGCGTGCCATCGTGTATCGCGACTCGTCGGCAGGGGCGTCGGAGGCGCCATGGCCGATCAGGTCGACGGCGATCGTGCGGAAGCCCGGCCACGCCGCCGCGAACGGCTGCCAGGTCGCGGCGCTGCCGGTGAAGCCGTGCAGCAGCACCAGCGGGACGCCTTCGCCGGCGACCTCGACGTTCAGCCATACGGCCCGTCCGGGGTGCAGTCCGTCCAACGCCATGCGGGTCATGGTACCGGCGCCTCCGCCGTCGCCGCGGTGACGCCAGTCCAGAGCGCCCGGTGCAGCGCGACGTTCGCCGTCCGGTCGGTGCGTACCTCGATGATCTGCACGCCGGCCGACGCGATGCTGCGCGCGACGGCGTCGCGGAACTCCCGACGGCCGATGACGCGCTCGTACCCGACGCCGTACAGGTCGCAGGCCGGGCGCGCGTCGAGGCCGTGCGGCGTGCCGAACAGCTCCTCGAACTGCGCGGGGTGTTCCGCCTGCGGCAGGAACGAGAAGATGCCGCCGCCATCGTTGTTGAGCAGCACGATCGTGGCGTTCAGCCGGTGGCGCTTCGCGGCGAGCAGGCCGTTCAGGTCGTGGAAGAACGACAGGTCGCCGATGACAAGCACGAGCGGGCCGTCCGCCACGCTCGACGCGCCGAGCGCGCTGGACACGACGCCATCGATGCCGTTCGCGCCGCGGTTCGCGAGGAAGCGGACCATCCGTGCCGATGACGGGAAGAACGTGTCGAGGTCGCGCACGGGCATGCTGTTGCCGGCGAACAGCGTCGCACCGTCCGGGAGGACCGCGGCGAGGTCAGCGAACACGGCCGGCTCGCTGGCTTCGTCGTCCTCGGCGAGACGCGCCGTCATCGCGGCCCGCGCGCGGGCGGCAAGCGCCAGCCACCGCCGCGTCCAGCCACCGGCGGCGCGCGGCGTGCCAAACGCCGCGGTCAGCGCGGCGCAGAATGATGCCGGCTCCGCGTGATACACGCACGATGCCGTGTGCGTCGGGTCCGGCCACGTCGCCTCGTCGACGACGACCTGCGGCACGTCGCGGTGGCGCTGGAGGAACTGCGACAGCGGCTTCGAAGTTGGCGGTGCGCCGAAGCGCAGGACGGCCTGTGGCCGGAGGCGCTCCGCCAGCGCATCGTCGCGCAGGAAGGCGTCGTAGGCGTCGACGACGTGGGCGCGGTCGTGCGCGCCGCAGCGGACGAGCGACAGCGGGTCCGCGAGCAGCGGGTAGCCGAGCGCGGCCGCGAGACCGGCGACAGCGCCGGCAAACGCGGGGTCGTCCTGCGGGCCGCAGACGATGATGCCGTCGTGGGCGCCGCGCAGGTCGTGCGCCAGCCCCGCCAGCTCCGCCGGCGCCGCCCGGCGCGGCGCGGCGGACGCCCCGTCTGGGCCCGACGCGCCGACCTCGCCCTCACGAGCGGCGGCGCTCCACGCGTCCCTGTCCAGCGACGGGATCAGCGGCTCCCGGAACGGGAAGTTGACGTGCACCGGCCCGGCGGGCGCCTCGCGGGCGGTCGCGACGGCGCGCGAGGCGACGATCCGGGCGTAGCGGGCGGCGCCTTCGGTCGCCTCCGGCAGGGGCATCTCCACAAACCACTTCGCGTGGCGGCCGTAGAGGTGGGTCTGGTCGACGGTCTGCGGCGCACCGAGGTCGCGCAGCTCCGGCGGCCGGTCGGCGGTGAGGACGACGAGCGGCACGCGCGCGTAGCATGCTTCGGTCACGGCCGGCGCGAAGTTGACAGCCGCCGTGCCCGACGTCGCCAGCAGCGCCACCGGCCGGCGCGCGGCCTTCGCCATGCCAAGCGCGAAGTAGGCGGCCGAACGCTCATCGAGGTGCATCCAGACGCGGATGCGGGGATGCGCGTGCAGCAGCATGGCGAGCGGCGCCGAGCGGGAGCCGGGGCAGACGCAGGCGTCGCTGACGCCGGCGCGCGCCAGCGCGTCGACGAAGGCGCCGACGGTGACGTCCAGCGGCGACTGCCCCGTCTGGGCGTCCGGCGCGGCGACGGTCAGGCCTGGTTGAGCGCCCACAGCATCGGCCTCAGCTTCAGCGAGGATTCCTCGTACTCGCGACGCGGGTCGGAGCCAGCGACGATGCCGCAGCCGGCGAAGAGATGCGCCTCGCGACCGCACAGGAGCGCCGAGCGGATGGCGACGGCGAACTCACCGTCTCCCCGCGCGTCGACCCAGCCGACGGGACCGGCGTACCAGCCGCGGTCGAACGACTCCCACCGCCTCAGCAGGCGCAGCGCGCCGGCGCGCGGCAGGCCGCCGACGGCCGGCGTCGGGTGGAGCCGCTCGAC
>JAKAMA010000302.1 GCA_021813085.1 Chloroflexota bacterium
GGCGCGGCTAGGGGCTGTGCGGGCGACGATCTGTTCATTGATGGTGCAAAGGAGGGCGGGACGGCGGCGGCGCGGCGCCGCGCCCGCTGTGCACGTACGCAGGACGTGGGTCACCCGGCGCCGCGCTCCCGCCGCGCGCCGTGCCGCCGACCGATCCGCCGTCCTCCGGTCCCGTGAGTGGCACTCCCGCGGCGTACACTGCCCGACGCATGGATGCACACCAGAGCCGTGCCGCTGTAGCGGCGTCCCGTCACCTGTTCGCGGGCCCGAGCAGCTTCGGCGCACGCGGCGGCGGATCCGCTCGCCGCGGCGCGGGTCCCTGGCGTGCCGGGCCACCGCCGGGGGGTTCCACCGGCGGCCCAGCGCGCGGCGGGCGCGCGATCCGGATCGGCGCGACCGGGCTGCTGGCCGCAGTCGTCGTCGGGGTGCTCCTCCTCCTCACGCTCGGCGGCTCGCTCGTCGATCTGGTCACCGACGGCATGTGGTACCAGAGCGTGGGGTACGCGGAGGTGCTCTGGACGCGCCTCGGCGCGCAGGTCGCGCTCTTCGTCGGCGTCGGGGCTGTGGTGCTCGCGGTGCTCCTCGCCAACCTGTGGGTCGCCGCTCGGCTGGCACCGCCGCCGCCGCCCGGCGGCGGCACGCTCCGGCACCTCTGGAATCGCCTCAACGAGGCATCGCGGTACGAAGCCCGCAGCACGCGCGTCTTCGGGCCGTTTGGCCCGAGCGAGCCAATCGTCGTGGGAAGCGAAGCCTCCGAGCCGCCGGACCTGACGCCGCTGCTTTCCTGGACGCTCATCGGCATCGCCATCCTGGGCGCAGTGACGGCCGCGGGCGTCGCGGCGGGCTCCTGGGAGACCGTGCTGCTCTGGCTCCACCGCGTGCCCTACAGCCCGACGGGACAGACCGTGCCGGATCCCGTCTTCGGGCTCGACATCTCGTTCTTCCTCTTCGATCTACCGTTCTTGCGCCTAGTCCAGGGACTGGCGAGCGGCGTGCTGCTGGCGGCGCTCGTGATCGCCGCCGCGCGCCACCTGGCGGCGATGGCCCGTGGGTCGTTCGTGCCGAGCCGGGCGGCGCGGATCCACCTGGCGGTCCTGGCCGCGCTCTGGCTGCTCACCGCAGCCGCCGGGTACCAGCTCGATCGCCTGAACCTGACGCACAGTACGCAGGGCGTGGCGACCGGCGTCAGCTACGCCGATCAGGCGGCACGCTTCTTCGCGTTCGACGCGCTCACCGTCGTCGCCATCGTGGTCGCGGTCGTGCTGGTCCTCTCGGCCTTCCAGCGCCGCTGGTGGCCCATCGCCGGGGCCGTCGGCACCTGGCTGGCCCTTTGGGTCGTGCTTGCCGGCCTCTACCCGCAGGTCGTCGAGAGCTTCGTCGTCAAGCCGAACGAGCTCGCCGTCGAGCAGCCCTACATCACCAACAACATCCGCATGACGCGGCTCGCGTATGGGCTCGACCAGTGGCAGGAGCAGCCGTACCAGGGAGCCGGCGAACTCACCCAGGCGGCCATCGCGGCCGATCAGTCGACCTTCGCGAATGCGCGACTGTGGGACTACCGCCCGCTCACCTCCACACTCGACCAGCTGCAGACGGTGCGCCAGTACTACGACTTCGTCGACGTCGATGCCGACCGCTACCAGATCAACGGCCAGCAGCGGCAGGTCTGGATCTCCGCCCGCGAGATCGCGCCTGAAAACAACCCGTCGGCTCAGACCTGGGTCAACCAGCACATCACGTACACGCACGGGATCGGCGCAGTCATGGCGCCCGTCAACGAGGTCACGAACGAGGGGCTGCCGCAGCTGCTGATCAGCAACATCCCGCCTGTGTCGACGGGCGGCGCACCGACGATCACCCAGCCCCGCATCTACTTCGGGGAGAAACAGAACGGGTGGGTGGTGGTCGACGCCGCCTCCCAGGAATTCGACTACCCGGTGACGACCGGCGCCAGCGGATCCTCGTCCACCGGCGGCGCGAACCAGGCCTACACCACGTGGCACGGGCAGACGGGCATCGGGATCGGGTCGCCGGCGGCGCGGCTCCTCTTCGCGCTGCGCTTCCGCGACCTGAACCTGCTGATCAGCGACCAGGTGACGGCGCGAAGCCAGCTCCTCTTCCGACGCGCGCTGGCCGACCGGCTGCCGCTGATCGCGCCGTTCCTCCGCTTCGACAAGGACCCCTACCTCGTCATCACCGACCAGGGCAGACTCGCGTACGTACAGGACGCGTACACGACCAGTGCCGATTTCCCGAACGCCCAGGCCATCGATCCGTCGACGCTGCCGGCGGGGAGCGGCCTCCAGGGCGACCCGTTCGACTACGTGCGGAACAGCGTGAAGATCGTGATGGATGCCTACGACGGCACCACGACGATGTACGTTGCGGACGCGGCGGACCCCATCATCCGGGCCTGGGAGGGCGTCTTCCCGGGGATCTTCAGGCCGCAGGGCCAGATGCCGGCGTGGCTGAAGGCGCACCTGCGCTACCCGGAGGACTTCTTCGACGCCCAGGCGCGCATGTACGCCACGTACCACGTGACCGACCCGGCCACGTTCTACTACCAGAACGACCTCTGGACCGTGCCCCAGGAGTCGACCAGCACGCAGCAGCTGCCGCTCGAGGCGTACTACGTGGAGATGCGGATGCCAGGAGCGCCGGCGCCCGAGTTCCTGCTGCTGCAGCCGATGGTGCCTACGAGCCGTCCCAACATGAGCGCCTGGATCGCCGCGCGCATGGACGCCCCCAACTACGGGAAGGTGGTGGTCTATGCCTTCCCGAAGGACACCTCGATCCAGGGTCCCGCGCAGATCGAGGGGCGCATCGACCAGGATCCCACCATCAGCTCCCAGATCACCCTCTGGAACCAGTCAGGCTCCACGGTGGTGCGCGGCAACCTCATCGTGGTGCCGATCCAGCAGTCACTGTTGTACCTGGAGCCGATCTACCTGCAGTCGACCAGCATCCAGTTCCCTGAGTTCCAGCGGATCGTCGTCGCCTCGCCGACGAAGGTCGCGTGGGGGGCGACGCTGAGCGATGCGCTGAACGCCCTGTTGGCGGCATCCCCCGCCACGGGCGCGGGGACCGGGTCCGGAGCCGGATCGGGAGGCGGGCCCGGGAGCTCTCCGGGGCCCTCCGCCGCACCCGCCGGCTCCGCGCCAGCGGCGAGCGGTCCGCTGCCGACGCCGCCGTCCGGGGACGTGCGCACGCTGGTCGCCTACGCCAATGCGCACTTCGAGGCCGCCCAGGCGGCGCTCCGAGCCGGTGACTTCGCGCGGTACGGCCAGGAGATGAACCTGGTGCAGGCCGCGCTCGCGCAGCTGAGCATCCTGACGGGCCAGACGCCGTCTCCCTCGCCGGCCGCCCCGTAGCGGGTCGCCCGGCTGCTATCCTCGCCCACGATGGAGTTCCACGTCTCCCGCGAGGCGCGCGACCGATACGGCTTCAGCGGCGCGCTCTTCTCGCTGACCGGCAACGTGGTCCTGCCCGACTTCCGTGCCACGCGCGATCTGGCGCGGCGCATGAACCTGGTGCGCGACACGGCCCGCCGTCCGGAGCTCACCGTGCAGCCCGGGCAGCTCAACGCGATGGGGCTGATCGACGAGGTCCTCCATCACGTGGCGGGGCTGTACCGCGCGCAGCGCGACCCGGCG
>JAKAMA010000008.1 GCA_021813085.1 Chloroflexota bacterium
GCACTGAAGATGGCGTCGAGCACGATCCTGTCGGCGACGGGCGGTTGCGCGCGATAGAGGTGCTCGCGTGAGAAGATGCCACGTTGGAGGTCCTCCGGCATCTTCGCGAGCGGGCCGAAGCTGTCCACCTGCGTCCGGTGCGCGGCAATCGCGCGCATCTTGCGCTCGTACTGCGCGCTGACATCGATCACGCAGTTGGGCTCGCGATGGTCAAGCCGGCGCATCGCGTCGACGTCACCTGGCGGCTCCCCGAGGTCGAGACCGCGGCGCCGCATCTCGACCATGGCGCGCTCGAAGGCGGCGATCGGGATCATGCCGTAGTATAGGGCGCGCGTGCGCCACGGGGCGCCCTCGCCCGCGTACTGCGCGGCATCGGCAGCCGCGTCGAACGCCGCGCGCGCGCAGTGGTGGACCTTCACGTGATCGGGGTGGCCGTAGCCGCCGGTCTCGTCCCACGTGACGATCGCATCTGGCCGCAGCTCACGGATCGCGCCGACGACCAGCCACACAACCGCGTCCGGCGGTGCCTGGTGCAGCGAGCGCGGGTCGTCGTTCTCGGGCGTGCCGGCCATGCCCGAGTCGCGAAACGGCAGGAAGCGCACGTCCACCACGCCGAGGATCGCACAGGCGTCGCGCAGCTCCTGTTCCCGGTACTGTCCCAGCGTCTCCGGCGTCGCGCCGGTTCCCGGCGCGATCTCGCCGACCTCGCCGCGCGTAGCGCAGAGCATCGCCACCGGCGTGCCCTCGTCGACGCAGCGCGCCATCGTGCCGCCAACCAGCGACTCGTCGTCCGGGTGCGCGAGCACGACGAGCACGCCTCCGGTCATGGTGCATCCTCCCGTTCTCCCGCCTGACCCCGGCAGTCTAGGGTTCACAGGCGCCGGCGAATAGGTCATAGTGCGAGGCACAGGCCGGGAGGTGAACGCCATGATGGAGCAAACGCTGCCATTCGGCGAAGGGACGGTGACGGTCGAGCTGCCCGAGCGCGCGCAGGTGGTGTCGCGGCGGCGGCTCCGGCGGCGGGCTGCCGCCACTCGCCGACGAAGCGGCCGCGGTGCGCGACGCGCTCGACCACCCGCTCGGGCTGCCGACGATCCGCGCGCTCGTGCAGCCAGGGTCGCGCGTGGTGATCGCCTTCGACGACCCCACGGTGACATCGTTCGGGCCGATCCGCCGTCACGCGATCGAGGCTGTGCTCGGGCAGCTCGCCGACGCGGGCGTGCGCGAGGACGACGTGCGCCTGATCTGCGCCAACGCGCTGCATCGCAAGTTCACGCACGACGAGCTGGCGACGGTCATCGGCCGCGAGCTCGTCGAGCGCTTCGGCACGCGCCTGTCCTGCCACGACGCGGAGGACGCGGAGCAGATCGCCAACCTCGGCACGACGAGCGAGCACGCCTACGACGTCGAGCTGAGCCGCCCCGCGGCGGAGGCCGACCTCTGCGTGTACGTCAACGCCGGCCTGCACATGGGATTCAGCGGTGGCTGGAAGTCGATCGCCGTCGGCCTCTCGACGTGGCGCTCGATCCGCCACACACATCACCCGGACGGCATGTCGATGTCAATCCTGCACAACCGGATGCACGAGGTGCTGGACGAGATGGGCGCGCACATCGAGGCAGCGCTCGGCAAGCGCATGTACAAGGTCGAGTGCGTGCAGGCGTCGCCGGCGAGGATCGCGCGCGTGTGGGCGGGCGGCGTGTCCGAGACGCGCGCCGCGGCGATCGAGGTGATGGCGCAGCGCACCCGGCCGCGCCGCGCGCAGTGGGCGCCGGCGGACGTCGTGCTGTACGGCGTGCCGGCATGGAGCCCGTACGCCGTCTTCGGCACGATGAACCCCATCCTGACGCTGATCTCGTCCGGGCTCGGGTACCTCGGCGGCTACATCGAGGCGCTGGGGAAGCCCGGCTGCACGGTGATCCTGGCGACGCCCTGCCCGGAGCAGTGGGACATGGAGCACCACCCGTCGTACCCGGATGTCTGGCGCCGCGTCCTGCCGGCGACGCGCGACCCGTACGAGATCCAGCGCCGGTTCACCGACGAGTTCGCGACGCACGCGGGGTACATCGACCGCTACCGAAACGGCGTCGCCTTCCACCCCGTGCACGCGGTGCTGGCGACGCACCCGCTGCGGCGACTGAAGCACGCGGCGCGCGTCATCGTCGCGGGTGCCGACGACCCCGCAGTGCCGGCGCACGTGGGCTTCGAGACGGCGCCGACGGTGGAGGACGCGCTGCGGGCCGCGGAGCGCATCCACGGCGCGGATTGCTCCGTCGTGTGCGTGAACTGACGCCGGAGACGGCGCGGACAGGTGTGAAGGCCCCTCCTTACGGGACGGTCCCTCCGTGGCCGCTCGCACCCCGCTTGCCCACCGCATACACTCATCGCGCCAGACGACGAAGAGCAGGGAGAGATGACCGATGATCAGCTTCACGCTGTCCCCCGAGATCAAGGAGCAGCGCCGCCAGGTCAAGCAGTACCTCGACGAGCGCATCATCCCCAACGAGCACGTCCTCGGGCGCCACGACGCCGAGGCCGAGGCGCTGATGAAAGAGCTGCAGGCCGGCGCCAAGGCGATGGGCATGTGGGCGATGTTCATCGGCCCGGAGGCGGGCGGCACGGGTACGGGCTTCCTGCCGTACGCGTTCGTCAACGAGATCCTTGGCCGCAGCCCGTACGCGCCGCGTGCGTTCGGCTGCGCGGCGCCGGACACGGGGAACGCGGAGATCCTGCTGCAGTTCGGCACGCCGGAGCAGAAGGAGCGCTGGCTGCGGCCGCTCGTCGCCGGCGAGATCCGCTCGTGCTTTTCGATGACCGAGCCGGAGGTGTCGGGCGCCGACCCGACGGCCCTGCGCACGCGCGCCGTGCGCGACGGCGACGAGTGGGTGATCAACGGCCACAAGTGGTTCACCAGCGGCGCCATCGGCGCGAAGTTCGCGATCGTCATGGCGGTGACCGACCCGGACGCCGACCCGCACCGGCGGATGAGCCAGATCATCGTGCCGGCGGACACGCCGGGCTTCAACATCATCCGCCCGGTGCCCGTGATGGGGGAGACGGAGGGCGCGCACTGCGAGATCCGCTACGAGGACTGCCGCGTGCCGGTGACGAACACGCTCGGCGAGCCGGGCGACGGCTTCCGCATCGCGCAGAAGCGCCTGGGGCCGGGGCGTATCCACCACTGCATGCGCTGGCTCGGGCAGATGCAGCGCGCGTTCGAGATCATGTGCCGCTACGCGCTCGAGCGCGAGGCGTTCGGCAGCACGCTCGCGGAGAAGCAGACGGTGCAGAACTGGATCGCCGACTCCGCGGCGGAGATCCAGGCGGCGCGACTGCTGACGATGCACGCGGCGGCGAAGATCGACCAGGGCGACGAGGCGCGCGTCGAGATCTCGATCATCAAGTTCTGGGGCGCGCGGGCGCTGCACGACGTCATCGACCGGGCGATCCAGGTGCACGGCGCGCGCGGCGTCTCCGGCGACACGCCGCTCGAGAGCATGTACCGGCAGGCGCGCGCGGCGCGCATCTACGACGGCCCCGACGAGGTGCACCGCATGGTGGTCGCGCGCCGCATCCTGCGCGAGTTCAAGCGCGGCGCGGACTGGGAGTTCGAGTAAGCGTGGCACCTGCCGAAGTGACCCCGGTCAGTGAGTGGAGAGCTGCCGGCCTCTATCACGAGCCGTCCTTCGGGTCCGACACGTTGCCCCGCAGAGCGCTCACGCTTCCCTCTGAGTTCATCGTAGGCGAACTCTACACACGTCCATCGGGTGGCAACTGGCAGCCTCGCGGGGAAGTCACAGGCCGAACAGTCATCAGACGTGGTGACGAGGCGAGGCTCGTCCTGAACGAACGTGCGAGCTCGGACATTGGATTCTTGTGCCAGCTTCGACCGGACGACCTGCAGTCGCTGGAGATCGAGTTCAGCGACGAGCGGCCGCGCGAGTTCGATATCGTGACGAGACTCACTGGACTTCGCGGACTCGCCATCGCCGGTAGCTGGATCGACAATGACGCGTTGTCGGCAGTGGCGCAGCTCTCTCGATTGGTGTCACTGGACATTCATGCACCCGACCGCGTCGACGATTCTGGAATCCCGCTGGTGAGTCGGTTACATGGTCTGAAGAAACTCGGCCTCTCGCTGACGGCGATCTCCGACGAAGCGTGTCGGATGATCGCGCGAGACCACCGCCAGTTGGAATGCTTGAACTTGCATGCGACGCGGGTCACGGATAACGGGATCGGCGCGCTACAGCCACTAAGGCGACTTCGCGAGCTCGAGCTTTCGGGCACACGCGTGAAGGGAGTTACCCTCGGTAATCTCGCTCGCACGATCGAGCATCTCGGGCTCGGCTGGACGCGCGCAACAAACGACGGCATCGCAAGTGTGCATCGCTTTCCGCATCTGCGCTCGTTGAGCCTCTTCCGGGCGACGTCCGTGACCGATCGCGGTGTCCAGTTTCTCGCAGCCTGTCCGGAGCTGGAGTTCCTCGATCTTTACGGCCTCGTGCGCGTCCACGATCACACTGTGGCCGCTATCTCCGCGCTCGCCCGGGTACGCACTCTACGAATGGCGGGCGCTCACATAACAGACAAGAGTGCGCCAGCGCTCGCGGGTTTTCGCGACCTGCGGGAGCTCGACCTGTCGCATACGTACCTGACCGTACGAGGTGTATCGCAGCTCGAGTCGCTACGGCAGATCGAAAGGCTCGATCTCATCAATATGCGAGAACCGCTCGACGATTCGGTCGCTCACCTTTTTTCTCGGCTGCCCAACCTGCGGGTTCTGGGCCTGAGCATGAATGCGATCACTGACCGAGGCGTACGAGCATTGCGGGCCTGCACAACCTTGGAGAGTCTCTGGCTCGCAGAAACGCCGATCACCGATCGCGCGATCAGTAGTCTGCGCGAACTTCCGAACCTACAGCAGCTATCCGTGCGAGGAACCAATATCACACCCGCCGGCCTGCGAAAGCTTAGACGCGCGTTGCAACAGTGCGAGATCTACTGAAGGATCGCACCTACACCGGCTGCAGCCGCTCTGCGCCCACCGCACCCGCCGGCGCTTCGACGCGGATCGCGTCGCCGGGGCGGACGGCGCCGCCTTCGACGACGATGCCCATGATGCCGGCCTTCCGCACGATGCTGCCGTCGGCGGCCTTCCGCGCGACCTGCGCGAGCAACCGCTCGTCGACGGCGTCGAGCGTGTTGCAGGGGTTGCGCAGGCCGGTGATCTCGATGACCGCCGTGTCGCCGAGGTGCAGCCGCGTCCCGGGCGCGAGGTCGAGCAGGGCGAGGCCGCGGGTGGTGACGTTCTCGCCCATCTGCCCGGGCGCGACCGTGATGCCGAGCGGCGCCAGATCGTCGAACAGCTCGCTGTGGATGAGGTGGACCTGGCGCAGGTTCGGCCGCGTCGCGTCTTGCGCGGCGCGCGAGCGATGGCGCACGAACGCCCCGGCGTGGTAGTCGCCCTCGACCCCGTGTCCTGCGACCAGCGTGATCTCGTCGCGCGGCAGCTTCGGGATGCCGGGGGTGTCTTTGGCGCTGACGGCCAGGACCGTCGCTGGCGAGCTCATGATTCGCAACCCTCTTCTTGCAGCCACGCGTGACTGCCTCGTGGTGGCCACCGAAAGTCTAACAATGCGTCCCGCCCAACGCGAAGGGCGCACGCCGCGGCGTGCGCCCTCGCGGAGGTCAACGACTGGCCAGCGACGAGGCTGCGCCCGTAGCGGATTATTCTAGCGCTCGCTTAGCTTAGATGACGCCAGCATCTGGTGACGCTGTCCGCCTTGGGCGCTGCGGCCGGAACCCGGGTGGGCCGGAGATCAGGCGGCCAGCCGTTGGCCGCACGCTGATCTTCCCGCAGCGCGGCGCCGCGCCTACACTCGCTGCGTATGGGCCACCTGCTGCTCGCCTTGACGCGCCACGACATCGGCCGCTGGTTCAGCGACCACGGCGCTCCCGTCTTCGGTGCCCTCTTCCTCGCCGTCGCCGGTGCGGCGATCGTGCGGCGCGTCGTGCGCGTGGCGCTGGCGCCGGCCGTCGCGCGGCAGATGGCGGGCCGCGAACCGGCCGAGATCCGCCGCCGGGTGGACACGCTCGCGGGGGTGATCGAGCGCACCGCGCAGATTATCTTCATCCTCTGGGCGCTCTTCACGATCCTGCCGGAGTTCGGCTTCAACATCGCCCCCGCGCTGGCGGGCGTCGGCATCACCGGCATCGCACTGGGCTTCGGGGCGCAGACGCTAGTGCGCGACGCGATCAACGGGCTGTTCATCCTCGGCGAGAACCAGTACGCGCGCGGCGACGTCGTGTCCATCGCGGGCGTGACCGGCACGGTCGAAGACATCACGCTGCGCCGGACGCTGGTGCGAGACGTCGATGGCGTCGTGTACACGGTGCCGAACGGGGCGGTCAGCGTGGCGGCGAACTACACGCGCGACTTCGCGAAGGTGCGCGTGACGGTCCCGGTCGCTCCGTCGGCGAGCATCGAGACCGTGCGCCGGGTCGCCGACGCCGTCGGCCGCGAGCTGGCGCTCGACCCGGTGTACCAGGACGCCGTGATCACGGCGCCCGCGTACCTGCGCGTCGACAGCATCGACGCGAACGGCGTGGCCGTACAGGTGAACGGCACCGTGCGCCCGGGGAGCCAGTGGGAGGTCGCCGGGGCGTTGCGGGCCCGCCTCCTCGAAGCGTTCCAGCGCGAGGGCATCAAGACGCCCTGGGGGTAGACACAGCAGCGGTGTGCCGCCGCGCCCGCCGCCGTTAACGCAGCAGCGGGCGCTCGGATGGCTCCGACGGCGTCGTTGAGGTCTGCCCGTCGCGTTGGCCGCCTGGATGCACGAGCGCATCGGCGGCCTTCACGCCGAGGTCCTGGCGCACGTGGACGTAGCGGAGGATGTCGCCGCGCGTGACGAGCCCGAGCAGCTCGTGTCCGCGCACGACGGGGAGCTGGTTGACGTCGTGCTGGGCCATGAGCTGGAGGACCTTTGCCAGGTTCTCGTCGGGCGTCACGGTGTGCAGGCGCGAGGCCGGCGTCATCGCGCGATAGACGCTGGTCGTGGGCCACTCGTCGCGCGGCACCTTGCGCACGTCGGACAGCGTCACCAGCCCGGCGATGTCGCCGGCGGCGACGACGGCGAAGGCGCGCGCCTCGCTGCGCAGGAAGCGCTCGTGCACCAGCTCTTCGAGGCTCGTCTCGGGCCCGACGGGATGCAGGTCCGTGCGCATCATGTCGCGCACGCTGATGTGGCTGAGCGTCGATTCGATGAGCAACTGCTCGTAGCTCGCGACCGACGCATTGCGCAGGAAGAAGCCGATCAGCAGGAACCAGACGCCGGAGAAGATACCGCCGTAGAAGGTGTAGACCACGCCGATCCCCATGATCCCATAGGCGATCCACTGTCCCAGCGTCGACGCGGTGTGCGTGGCGCGCAGGCGGTCGTGATTGCGGTGCCAGACGATCGAGCGGAAGACCCGGCCGCCGTCGAGCGGGAAGCCGGGCAGCATGTTGAACAGCGCGAGCGAACCGTTGATCAGCGCGAGGTTGGCGCTGATGCCGGCAATGCCATCGCTGACGGGCCGAATCGCCAGCCAGCCCACGGTGAAGACGAGACCGAGCGCCAGGCTCGTCAACGGCCCGACGATGGCGATCCAGAACTCAAGCCCCGGCGTGTCCGGCTCGCGCTCGAGGTTGGACACGCCGCCGAACACGAACAGCGTGATGCTGCGCACCGGCAGGCCGCGGCGGTTCGATACGACGGAGTGCGACAGCTCATGCAGGAGGATCGAGAGAAAGAAGACGAGCGCGATGGCGGCGCCGCCGGCCCAGCGCTCGCCCGACGTCCACTGCGGATAGAAGCTCTGGAGCACGCCCGTCGCGAACGACCACGTCACGATCGCGAAGATGAAGATCCAGCTCCAGTGGACGCCCACGTCCACGCCGAAGATTCGGCCGATCTTGAACGAACCCATGGTGCTCTCCTGTCCGGTCTGCCCGCCGGTCTCCCTTCATGATACGGCCATAGGCAGGCGCGAGACGAGATCGAGCGGTAACCAAGATGTGAACGTATGGGGCAGGCACGCAGAGGTGCGCCCGGCGGCGGCGCTTCCGCGGGCCGGCCTCGCGCTATCCGACGCTCGCTTCCAGCAGGTGGATGACCTCGCGGATGGTCTCCTGGCGCCAGTTGGCCCAGATCGGGCCGGTTTGGAAGGCGATGTTCTCGGCCTTCGCCGCCGCCTTCTCCTCGTCCGTCATGTCCGGCTTGCGGAGACGGGCGTACATCGGACCCAGCTTCTCCTTCATCTCGCGGTTCGCGAGGGCGGGGCGCTCGATCCAGTGGGCGATGTACCGGTGGTCGGCGGTATAGAACACTGCGACCGGAATCGATTCGAACTCGCCGCCCTTGAGGAACTCCGCCATGATGTCCTTGTTCTCATCGCGGAAGAAGCAGCGCAGTTCCATACCCGACGCCTCGGCGATGCGGGCGAAGACGGGCGCGCCGCGGAAGACGTCGGGGCACCACGCCTCGCCGAGCAGCAGGATCTTCGCCGGTCCTCCGGGCCGCGCAACGAGCGCCTTCAGCGCCGCCGCATCTTCCGCCGAGACCGCGGTCCCTTCGTAGTTCTCGCGGAAGCGCTCCTGGTTCCGGTCGAGCCGCGCGAGAAACCCGGCGTACGTGAGCCCCTGGCGATATCGCTCCGGCGTAACAACGCTCTTCGTCTGCTGGACCATCTGTGCGCCTCCCTGGCTGCTGCGTCCGACGTGCGGCAGAGGCAGTGTAACATGTACAGCGCCCGCCGAACTACAGCCTCATACGGGTGCACCGGGCGCGACGAGCGGCCACGGGCGGGCGCGCTCCATCGCCAGCGCCAGGTCGAGCAGCAGCGCGTCCTCGTGCCGGCGCGCATAGGCCTGCAAGCCGATGGGGAGGCCAGCCGGCGACAACCCCGCCGGGATCGAGATTGCCGGGTACCCGGAGATGTTGGCGGGGATCGTCAGCGCACCACCGTTGTACGGGTCCACCTTCACCTCGCCCACGGAGCGCGGCATCGGCCCCTCGGCCGCGAACGGCTCGGTCGGGCTCACGGGGCAGAGCACGATGTCCGTCTGCTCGAAGAGCGCGGCCATCGCCTCGTTCATCTCGGTGCGGAACGTGTCGACGGCGGCCGCGTGGCGGGCACGGTAGTGCGACGAGAACTCCATGCCGAAGCGGATCTCGAACGTCAGGTCGTCGGCGCAGGCGGGCCAGCGGTCGCCGAGGTCCGCCACGAGTCCCGGCAGGCCCGCGCTGGCCCAGGCGACGCCGTTCACAGGCAGCCGCACGTCGGCGTCGACGCGGCGCATGCCGGTCGCCGCGATGAGCGTCTCCGCGGCGTCGAGGACGACGCGCTGCACGTCGGGATGCACGACGCTGTTCCCCAGGTCCGGCGACACGACAACGCGCAGCCCGTCGAGCCGGTGGGTACCGAGTCCCGCCTCCCAGCCCTCGAGGCGCGGCAGGCTGAACATGTCGCGCGGGTCGTAGCCGCAGGCGACGTCGTACCAGCGGGCGGCATCGCGCACGCTGCGGGCGAGGCAGCCGTGGCATGTCGTGATCGGTCCCAGGTCAACCTTCGGGCCGCGCGGGATGCGCCCGTAGCTGCCCTTCATCCCGACGAGGCCACAGTACGCCGCCGGCAGGCGGATCGAGCCGCCGCCGTCGGTGCCCGTCGCGACCGGCACGAGGCCGCCGGAGACCGCCGCCGCCGAGCCGCCGGACGAACCAGCGGGCGTGCGGTCGAGCGCCCAGGGATTGCGCGTGACGCCGTGCAGCTTCGATGCGGTGTACGCCACGAGCCCGAACTCGGGGGCCGCCGACTTGCCGACGATCACCGCTCCCGCAGCGCGCAGGCGCGCGACGTGCGTCCCGTCACGGTCCGGGACGTTGTTCTTGAAGACGACCGAGCCGCGCGTCGTCGGCATGCCCGCGACGTCCTCGAGGTCCTTGACCAGGATCGGCACGCCCGCCAGCAGCCCGGGGTCCTCACCGGCCGCGACGCGCCGGTCGATGGCCTCGGCGGTCCGTCGGGCACCATCGGCATCAAGATGCACGACAGCGTTCAGCTTCGAGCGCGCGATCGCGGCGAGCGAAGCCTCGAGCGCGGCGGCGCTGCGGACCTCGCCTGCCCGGATCGCATCGGCGAGCGCGCTCGCGTCCCCTGTCCAGACGTCCATGCACCCTCCTCGCAGACGCCAGCATATGAGCGCTGGCGGCTAGCGGCCAGCGTCCCGCACGCCCCCCTCTGGCCGACGCAGGGCACGCGCGGGTGCCCTGCATCCTGCTACGATGTCACCATGCGACCGTGCCCGCCCCGCCGCGTGGCCCGTTGCGCCTGGCTGCTTACGTCCGCCGCCGCGCTGCTGCTCACGACATCCTGCGCGCTCGGATCGGCGGCGCCCGCGACGCCCACGGCTCCCCCGACGGCCACCGAGACGCCGCTCATCGTCCCGTCGCCGACGCCGCTGCCCACGCCGACGCCCACGCCGAGCATTGGCGCCGGCGAGGCGATCGTCGTTGGCGGCGACCTGCGTACGCGCGGGGCGCCGTCCACACAGGGGCCTGTGGTGGGCACGCTGCAGGACAAGCAGACGGTGCGGATCATCGCCACCGTGCAGGGCGAGAACTGGCTCGTCGGGACGCAGACCTGGGTATCGACGTCACCGGGCTGGGCGCGCACCTGGTACGAGCTGTCCGACAAGACGTTCGTGTACGCGCCGTTCGTCTTCATCCTCGGGCCGGACGAGGTCTCGCCATTCGTCGACCCGCAGGGCCAGGAGAAGTGGGTCGATGTCAACGTCACGACGCAGACCGCCTCCGCGATGCTCGGGGCCAGACCGATCTTCACCGCCCCGGTATCGACGGGCCAGGCCGGATTCCCGACGCCGCTCGGCACCTTCAAGATCGAGCCCGACGGACGGCTGCCCGTCGAGCGCATGACGGCGGCGCAGGCGGGCTTCAACCCCGCGCAGGCGACGTACGACGTCGAGCGCGTGCTGTTCACGCAGTACTTCGACCGCAAGGGGGACGCGCTGCACCTCAACTACTGGCGCCCTTCGTCCGTCTTCGGCCACACCGCGACAAGCCACGGATGCGTGGGCATGGAGATGCACGCGGCGCAGTACTTCTGGCTCTTCGGCTCCCCCGGGATGCGCGTCGTGATCCACCGATAGGGCCGTATGCTACGCCGCCATGGGCAGGGCGGGGCGGCTCGCCACCTCGCGCGCCACGGGCCAACGTCGGCTGCAGAGCCAGAACATCGCGAGCAAGGGCAGCGACACGAGCGCGGGCCCCCACAGGCTCACGAACCACAGCGCCGAGACGGCGATGAACGGCGCGACCGCCACCTCCGGCGCAATCGCGCGTCCCTCGTCAAGCGCCGCACGCAGGTACAGCGCCCACGCGGCGATCAGCAGCACCACCGACTGCATGTGCATGTGCGGCGACAGGATCAGGGGCAGCAGCAGCGCCGCCGCCCAGGACTGCGCGTCGGCGACGCCCCGCGCGCGCCACACGCGGATCGCCATGCCAGCAGCGACGGCCGCGACAAGCGCCTGTGGCGCGCCCCAGATAGCGATGCGGTCGGCGCCGGTAAGGCTCGCGATCGCCCCGCGCACGTTCACCATCATCGGCGCGTTCGTGCTGTAGTCCGCCGCACCGGCCGGATAGTGCGCCAGCAGCACGACCTGGTCGACGAGTGTGTGCGACCCCAGGAGGAGCGCCGGCCCCAGCACGAGGACCGCGCCGGCGCCCGCGAACGCCGCCAGCATGCGCCACGCGCGCGCCACGATGAGGAGCAGCGCCACGCCGAACACGAGGTCCGGCTTGGCGAGCGCGAGCGCCAGCAGCAGCCCGGCGGCAGCGCCTTTTCCCGCGCGCAGCATTGCGAACGATGCCACGATGGCGGCCAGCACGAACAGGTCGATCTGCCCGAACAGCAACGTGTTCACAGCCGGCGTCGAGACGGCGACGGTCGCCACGAACAGAGCGCGCGACGGTACGGTCAGGCCGGCGAGGTAGCGCCAGGCCACCGCCAGCAGCGCCCCGAGCAGGACAACATTGAGCAGCGCCCAGATCACGAAGCTGCGCGTGAACCCGGCGGCAGTGAGCGGGGCGAAGGCCATGGCAACGAACGCCGGCAGCGGGAAGGCGTTGAAGGTCTGCCCCGCACCCGGGACGATGCCATGCTGGACGGCGGCCTGCATCGCCGGCTCGTACAACCGCACGCCGTCGCCGTGGCGCACGATCGTGCCCGCGGCGTAGAACGAGATCCAGTCGCCCACGCTGTTGCCTCGGGCGAGCGCGGCGACGACGGCCGTCGTCTCGAACCCGGCGGCGACGAGGAGCAACAGCAGCGCCACGAAGGTGAGCGCGCCGGGCCGCGCGGGCCGCAGGGATGATTGGTCGGTCATGGCAGCGATGAAGTATCGGCAGGCAGCCCGGGCCAGCGTACGCTGCCGTTCCGCCGCCGGAGTGCGATACTGTGCCACAAGGCGCCGCGGACCCGCTTGCTCGCATTCCGACGCTTCCGGGCGCAACGGATGACAAGTTGACAGGCGCTGGCATGTCCGTAGCGGCGTGGCGCATTATATTGATAGGAGCACACACAGCCGCCCGGGCGGCCACCCCGGGTGCGAGGGAGATCACATGCGCCAGCTCGTATTCATGATCGACGTCGACAACACCATCCTCGACAACGACGGCGTAAAGGCCGACCTGGAACGGGCGATGCTCGGCATCCTCGGCCCCACGCTCGCGGCGCGCTTCTGGGAGCTGTACGAGATCGTGCGGAAGGAGACCGACGTCGTCGACTTCATCGAGAACATGCGCCGACTCCGCGACGAGCACCCGGAGGCCCGCGACGTCGTGGATCGCGCCACCGCCGCGCTGATGGACTGGGACTTCCACCCGCGGCTCTACCCCCGGGCGATCGACACGATCCTGCACCTCAAGTCGATCGGGCTGCCGGTGATCGTGTCCGACGGCGACCCGATCTTCCAGCCCGGAAAGATCGTGCGGGCCGGCATCACCGCCGCGGTCGATGGCCGGGTGCTGATCTTTGTGCACAAGGAAAAGCACCTGCCCGCCGTGGAGACGTACTTCAACGCCGAGCACTTCGTCCTCATCGACGACAAACCCGGGATCCTCATGCGCTCGAAGGCCGCGCTCGGCGACCGCCTGACGACGGTGCACGTGCTGCAGGGGAAGTACGCGCTGGACCCGAAGTACGCGGTGGACTACGCGCCTGACATCGTGGTGGAACACTTCAGCGACCTGCGCGGCTACGACGCGGACGCGTTCCTGCTCCGCAAGACTGCGGCCGCATCGCGGTAGCGACCCGGCGCCGCCCGCACGACCATCGCGCGGAGAGCCGCACCGTGCGCCCGCGCGTGCGGCCGCGCCCTGAAACCCGTGGACGTCCGTTTGCCCGAACCTCCCGGCTTCCTGATAATCAGGCGTCCCCCGGCGCAGCGCGAAAGGACCGCCGATGAGCAGCGAGTTCCTCGTCCACCCCGTGACGCGCTTCGAGCCTGACGCCGGCGCGTCCCTCCGCTCGTTGATCGAGGCACTCGCGCGCACAGGCGGACAGCCGCGGCGCCTGGCCGCGGCGCTGGCGCTCTGGGACCGCATGATCGAGCGCGGCCGCGTCATCTTCTGTTCCGTGGCCGGCGCACCGGTGCCGCTCGGCTTCGGCCCGGCGATCGCTTCGCTCGTCGACCAGCGACGGATCGACGTGCTGGACATCACCGGCGCGCAACTGACACACGACCTGCTCGAGGTGATCGGCAGCAGCCACTTCCAGGGGCGCGTCGACGCCGACGACCGGGCGCTGGCGCGCGCCGATGTGAACCGCTTCTGGGACACGTTTGGCGATGAGGCCGACTACCGGCGCGTGGAGCCGATGATCTTCGAGTTCGCGGAGGCGCTGCCGGACCGGCCGCTGACGACGCGCGAGTACATCTACCGGATGGGGATGTTCTTCTCAAAGATCGGATCGCAGGCCGGCATCCTCACCGCCGCCGCCGCGCACCGCATCCCGGTGTACTGCCCGGCGATCGGCGACTCGGTGCTCGGCATGGACCTCGGATTTCTCCGGGCGGAGCGAGGCAAGCGCGTCGTCTTCGACGTGGTGCAGGACGTGCTGGAGATGTCGGCCATCGTGCTCCTCGCGGAAGAGCTGGAGCTGCGCACCGCTACGGCGATTTTCGGGGGTGGGGCACCGCGCAACCACATCCAGCAGTCGCAGATCGGCTCGTACATGTTCTCCACCAGGAGCAAGGGCCACGCGGAGGCCGTGCGCTTCAGCATCGAGCCGGCGGAGACCGGCGGGCTCTCCGGCTCGACGATCTCGGAGGGGATCAGTTGGAAGAAGTTCGACCCGCAGGTCGAGTCGGCGGAGGTCTTCCTCGACTCGAACCTGTCGCTCGCGCTCGCCGCGTCGCTGCTCGCCACGCGCGGACCCGCGGACTGCTTTGACTTCCGGCACGAAGATGATGGCACGCTGACCGTGCTCTACGGCGGCGCCGCGTACAACCTCTCCGAGAAGTATCACTTCTAACCCCGTCAGGCGCCCGCCTCCCACCGCCCATCGTCGCGCTTCGGGACGCGGCGAGGCGTCTGGCATCATGCGGTAGACGATGGTCAGGAAGAAGACGATGCGACACCACGCGCGCGCTGTCCCGAGGCTGATCGCGCGGCCGCTGCAGGAGTTCCTGCAGACCGAGGCCGCCGGGGGCGTGTTGCTGCTGCTCGCGGCGGCCGCCGCGCTCGTCTGGGCGAACGCGCCGTTCGGTGCGAGCTACGGCAACTTCTGGGGCACGCACCTCCGCGCCGGCACCCAACATCTCAGCATCGATCTGACGCTGCGCGGGTGGGTGAACGACGCGCTGATGGCGCTGTTCTTCTACGTCGTCGGACTCGAGGTCAAGCGCGAGACGGTCCACGGTGAGCTGGCGGACCGCAGGAGCGCGGCGCTGCCCGTGGCGGCTGCGCTCGGCGGCATGCTCGTGCCCGCCACGATCTACGTCGCGATGAACGCCGGTGGCGCAGGCGGGCGCGGCTGGGGCATCCCGATGGCCACGGACATCGCCTTCGCCGTTGGCATCGTGGCGCTCGCCGGCCCACGTGTGCCGGCCTCGCTCAAGGTGTTCCTGCTCGCTCTGGCGATCGTCGATGACATCGGCGCCATCGTCATCATCGCCGCGTTCTACAGCGACGGCATTGCGCTCGGCTGGCTGGCCGGAGCCGGGGTGCTGTTCGCGGTGGTTGTCGCGATGGGCCGCGCCGGTGTGCGGTCCGTGACGCTGTACCTCATCGCCGGCGTCATCGCATGGCTGGTGGTCTTCGAGTCGGGCGTGCATGCGACGATCGCCGGCGTCGCGCTCGGGCTCCTCACCCCCATCTCATCCCCGACCGCCGATGACGTGCCGGATGCAGCCCGCGGGCTCATTGAGCCACACGGGCACGCAGAGGGAGGACATCAGAGTGACGAGCTGACCGCGGCGGCGCTCAGCGAGGTCGAAGAGCTGGCGCCCGACGGCCGGCCGCTGCTCGAACGCGCCGAGCACGTGCTGCACCCGTGGACGAGCTACGCCGTGATCCCCGTTTTTGCGCTCGCGAACGCGGGCATCGCAATCGACGGCGGCTCGCTGCGGGATGCCGTGCAGTCGCCCATCGCCGTCGGCGTCGCCGCCGGGCTGGTCATCGGCAAGCCCGTGGGCGTGCTGTGCGGCGCTTGGCTGGCGACGCGCGTCGGCCTGGCGGCCCTGCCCGCCGGTGTGCGCTGGCGGCAGCTCGCGGCGGTAGCGCTGGTCGCGGGCATCGGCTTCACGGTATCGCTCTTCATCAGCGCGCTTGCGTTCACCGAGCCGCGTCTGGTGGACGAAGCCAAGCTCGGCATCTTGGGCGGCTCGTTGCTGATGGGCGCCGCCGGCTTTCTGGCGCTGCGGACGACGACCCGTGCCGGGCCGGCATAGGACGGCGGCCCCGATCGTCCGAGGCCGCCGTGGCCGGTGCTGGGCCAGGTGGTGGGGTCAGCTTGCGCGCTCGGCGTTGCTCGCGCCCTCGCTGCCGCGCACTTTCGTATAGCACGCACTGCAGTAGACGGGCCGGTCACCGCGCGGCTGGAACGGCACTTCGGTCATCATGCCGCACTCGGCGCAGGTGGCCGGGTGCATCTGGCGCGGAGTCCGGCCGCCGAAACTGGCGAACACGCCGTAGCGCACGTACCCCTCGTCGGGCTCGTTCGTGCGCGTCGACTTGCGCGCCGAACGGCAGGACGGGCAGCGGACCGGCTCGTTCTGGAGCCCCTTGTTGGCGTAGAACTCCTGCTCACCAGCCGTGAACGTGAAGTTCTGCTTGCAGTCGCGGCATACCAGCGTCTTGTCTGCGAAACTCAACGATGCAACCTCCCCTTCGGGACATAAATGTGCGGCCCGTTAGGCCGCACTGTTTAGCATGCCAGGCCCGGAACCACCACGCCCAGTATATCGGC
>JAKAMA010000303.1 GCA_021813085.1 Chloroflexota bacterium
GGCGGGGCCACTCCGTTGCGTCGCCTTCTCCGACTTGCTGGTGTGGCCGCGGAAGTGCCGCGTGAGCGCGAACTCGCCGAGCTTGTGCCCCACCATGTTCTCGGACACGAAGATCGGCACGTGCCGCCGCCCGTCGTGCACGCCGATCGTGAGCCCGACCATCTCCGGCATGATCGTCGACGCGCGCGACCATGTGCGGATGACCGTGCGGGCGCTCGTGCGCTTCACGGTCTCGACCTTCTTCATGAGCTTGGGCTCGACGAACGGGCCCTTCTTGATCGAACGTGACATCGCTTACTTCCTCCGCCGCACGATGAGCTTGTCGGACGGCTTGCGCCCGCGGGTGCGCTTGCCGAGCGTCGGCTTGCCCCAGGGCGACTTCGGGCCGGGCATGCCGATGGGCGCCTTGCCCTCGCCTCCGCCGTGCGGGTGGTCCACCGGATTCATCACAGAGCCGCGCACCTGCGGGCGGCGGCGCCGGTGGCGGTTGCGCCCGGCCTTGCCGAGCTTGACGAGACTGTTCTCGACGTTGCCCACTTGACCCACGGTCGCCATGCAGACCGAGAGCACGCGCCGCATCTCGCCGGACGGCAGCCGCAGCAGCGTGTACTCGCCTTCCTTCGCCATGAGCTGCGCGGAGGCGCCGGCGCTCCGCACGATCTGGCCACCACGGCCAGGCGTCAGCTCGATGTTGTGGATGACGGTGCCGTTCGGCATGTTCTGCAGCGGCAGCGTGTTGCCGACGCGCACCTCCGCATCGCCGCCAGACTGCACGACGTCGCCCACCTTCAGGCCGACCGGCGCGATGATGTACCGCTTGTCGCCGTCCCGGTACGCGACGAGCGCGATGCGGGCGGAGCGCCCGGGGTCGTACTCGATCGCCGCGATGCGGCCCGGCACGCCCGGCTTGTCGCGCTTGAAGTCGACGAGACGGATGCGGCGCTTGGAGCCACCGCCGCGGTGGCGCACGGTGATGCGCCCCTGGGCGTTGCGGCCGGCCATCTTCTTGCGCGTCGCCAGCAGCGACTTCTCCGGCTTCTTCTTCGTGATCTCGTCGAAGGTGAAGCCGGACGAGCCGCGGCGGCCGGGCGAGGTCGGATTGAACTGCTTGATCGCCATCGCTACACGCCCTCGAAGAGCTCGATCTTGTCGCCCGGTGCGAGCGTCACGATCGCCTTCTTCCAGTCCGGTTGCTTCGTCGCGTTGCGGCCGTAGCGCCGGACCTTCCCCTTCATCATGCAGGTGTTGACCGCCTTCACCTTGACGTCGAAGGTTGCCTCGACGGCTTCCTTCACCTGCAGTTTGTTCGCGCGCCTGTCGACCGCGAAGGCGTACTTGCCGAGGCCGGTGATGCTCTGCGCCTTCTCGGTGATCAGTGGGCGCAGGATGACGCCGTAGGCGTGGAGTTGCTTTGGCACGTTACACCTCCGCCTTCACGGCGCGGGTCTTCGCGCGCTCGCCGCCCCACAGCGCCTCGGCGCCGCGGACCGCATCGACCGTCATCAGCAGGCCCTGGCTGGCCAGCAGGTCCGCAACGTTCAGGTACGCCGCCGGCAGCAGGCTCACCTTCGGGAGGTTGCCCGCGCTCGCCTTCACGTTCGGGTCCGGCGCACCCGTCACGACGAGCACGGAGCGCTCGAAGCCGAGCGCCCGGAGCACGCCGGCCATCGCCTTCGTGCTCGGCGACGGTATCGAGAGCTCCTTGACGACGCGCAGCGAGCCGTCCGCGGCCTTCGCCGACAGCACCGAGCGGATGGCCAGGCGGCGCATGCGCTTCGGCAGGTCCTTCGCGTAGCTGCGCGACCGCGGGCCGAAGACGATGCCGCCGTGGCGGTGCTGCGGCGCGCGGATCCCGCCCTGGCGCGACGCGCCCGTGCCCTTCTGCTTGCGGATCTTCTTCGTCGAACCGGCGACTTCCCCGCGCGTCTTCGTCGACGCGGTCCCCACGCGCCTGTTCGCGAGCGACGCCACCAGCGCCTGGTGCACGACCGGGCCGTTCGGCTCGATGCCGAAGACCGCGTCGTCGACCTCGATGCTATCGACTACCTTGCCCGCCGCGTCGTGTACCGTCAGCTTCATCACTTCTTCTTGCCCTGCTTCTTCGCGCGGCGGATGCGCACGGTGCCGTTCGTCGCGCCGGGCACCGCGCCTTCGATCAGGAGCAGCCCTTTCGCTTCGTCCTTGGCAATCACGCGCAGGTTCTTCGAGGTCACCTGCACCGCGCCCATGTGGCCCGCCATGTGCTGGCCCTTGTACACGCGTCCCGGGGTCGTGCCGGAGCCGATGGAGCCGGGCGCGCGATGGCGGTCCGACTGGCCGTGCGTCTTGGGGCCGCCGTGGAAGTTCCAGCGCCGCACGCCGCCCGCGAAGCCGCGCCCGCGCGATACGCCGACAACGTCGACGAGGTCGCCCTCGGCGAACAGCTCGAGGCCCACCTTGTCGCCGACGCTGTAGGCATCGTAGCCGGCGACGCGGAACTCGCGCAGGAGGCGGAAGTCGCCCAGTTTCTTCAGGTGCCCGCGCATGGGCTTGTTCAGCCGCTTGCGCACGCCGTAGCCCACCTGGACCGCGGCATAGCCCTCCTTCTCGATGCTCTTCATCTGCGTCACCACGACCGGACCGGCCTCGACGACGGTGACCGCGTGGATCTGGCCGCTCTTGTCGAACACCTGCGTCATGCCGAGTTTGCGCCCGAGCAGTCCTTCGAGTGGCATCGCCCGTCCTCTACAACTTGATCTCGATATCGACGCCCGAAGGAAGCTGGAGGCGCATGAGCGTATCCACGGTCTTTGACGTCGGTTCGAGGATGTCGATCAGCCGCTTGTGCGTGCGGATCTCGAACTGCTCCTGCGAGTCCTTGTGCACGAACGGCGACCGGATCACGCAGAACTTCCTGATCTCCGTCGGCAGCGGGATCGGCCCGGCGACGGCCGCGCCGGTGCGCTCCGCCGCCTCGACGATCTGCTCGGCCGACTGGTCGAGGATGCGGTGGTCGTAGGCCTTGAGCCTGATCCTGATCTTCTGCCTTGCCATATGCTCTGCCTTCTCCGGTCCGCGACGGCCTGCCCGTTGCGGCGCCTGGGCCGCCTACACGCCGGCCCGCACGGCGCGCTTCGAGCGCGTCCCGACGATCTTCTCCGCCACGTTCCGGGGGACTTCCTCGTAGTGGTCGAACTCCATGCTGTAGCTCGCGCGCCCCTGCGAGAGGGAGCGCAGTTCCGTAGCGTACCCGAACGTCTCAGCGAGCGGAACCAGGGCGCGGATGACCTTCAGGTTGCCGCGCTGATCGTACTCCGTGATCTGGCCGCGACGCGCGCTGATGTCGCCGAGGACGTCGCCGTAGAACTCCTCCGGCGTGCTGATCTCGAGCCGCATCACCGGCTCGAGCAACACCGGGTTCGCCTTCTCCATCGCAGCCTGGAACGCCATCGAGCCGGCCGTCTTGAACGCCATCTCCGACGAGTCGACGTCGTGGTAGTCGCCGCCGAGCAGCCGGCACCGCACGCCGATCACCGGATAGCCGGCGAGGACGCCGCTCTCGAGCGCGCTGCGCACGCCCTGCTCGGTCGGGCCGATGAACTCCCGCGGGATCTCGCCGCCGACGACCTCGTCG
>JAKAMA010000304.1 GCA_021813085.1 Chloroflexota bacterium
GACCGTCATCATCGGCGGCGGCGACACGTCGATGGACTGCGCGCGGACGGCCGTCCGCCTGGGCGCTGAGGAAGTCTCGCTCGTCTACCGGCGCACCGGACAGGAGATGGTCGGCCGGGAGGAAGATCGCAAGCACGCGCGCGAGGAAGGCGTGCGCTTCGAGTTCCTCGCAGCGCCCGTGCGCTTCCTGGGCGACGACGCAGGCCACGTCCGCGCTGTCCGGTTCGAGCGCATGGAGCTGGGCCCACCCGACGAGAGCGGCCGCCGCCGGCCGAGCCCGATCCCCGGGTCCGAGTTCACCCTCGAGGCCGACGCCGTGGTGCTGGCCATCGGCTACAGCGTCGATGAGCAGGTCGCCGCATCGGCGGCGGGCGTGCTCGCGGACCGCTACGGCGTTGTGCTGGTCGACCGCGTGAGCGGCGAGACGGACCGCCCCGGCGTGTTCGCGGGCGGCGACAACATCAACGGCGCCGACCTCGTGGTCACCGCCATCCGGGACGCGCGCATCGCCGCGCGGGCGATGCACGCGTACCTCGAGCAGGCGGCTCCGGTGAGCACCGCGGCCGCGACGTAGGCCGGATCTTCTGCTCGCGGAACCCGTGGGATGTCGCGCGTATCGTCGTGCCGCGATATCCTGAGTCAGATTCCAACGGTTCGCGTAGCTCAAAGGAGCACCGCTATGGCCTCCGTATCCGTCGGACAGGAAGCGCCCGATTTCACGCTGAAGGACGAGAACAACAAGGAAATGACGCTGTCGGCGCTGCGCGGCCAGCCGGTCGTCCTCGTGTTCTACGCGCTGGACTTCTCCCCCACCTGCACGGGCGAGATGTGCCAGATCCGCGACGACTACTCCGCCTTTCTCGACAGGGGCGCGCTGGTGTTCGGCATCAGCCGCGACAGCACATGGACGCATAAGGCCTTCAAGGAGAAGGAGCAGTTCCGGCACTCGCTCCTCGCGGACATGAAGGGTGATGTCGCGCGCAGGTACGGCGCCTGGAACGAAGCCGCCGGCCTCGCCGAGCGCCTGACGGTCGTGGTCGACCGCGCTGGCATCATCCGCTTCGTGCAGCACAACGGCCTCGGCGAGCCGCGCGACCAGAAGCTCGCGATCGCCGCCCTGGCGTAGCCCCCGGGACGCGTCCGCCCGGGCCGGATCTGCCGCGCCAGCAGGGAGGGGCGCTGCGTCCCCGCCCGACCGTGCGTGCTAGACACGGCGGCGTCCGTTCGAGTACAACTGGATCGCGATGGTACTCGAACGAAAGCTCGTCCTCGATGACAACGACCTCTACTGTCCGGTGCGCGCGACGCTGGCGCTGCTCGGCCAGAAGTGGGTCCCGCACATCATCCACGAGCTGATGAATGGCAAGAGCCGCTTCAACGAGCTGGCGCACAACGTCGGTGGCTGCAACTCGCGCACCCTGCGCGACCGCCTAAAAAACCTCGAACAGCTCGACATCGTCGACCGCAAGATCGTCGCGGTGATGCCGCCGTGGGTGGAGTACGAGCTGACGCCCAAGGGCCACCAGCTCGGCGAGGCGCTGATCTCGCTCGAGCAGTGGGGTGAGGCGTACATGAGGACGCCCTGCATCTGATGGCTGCCTGGAGCGTGACCGCGGAGCCTCTGGATTGACTTCGCGGGATCCTGTCCGTAGCGTGCGTGCAATGACATCTCCCGCACCGCCGTCGATCTCCGCCCTGCCCCGCGGCCACGCATTCGCGCCGGTACCGTTCGCGCTCACCCCCGGCGACGTGCGGGCGTATCTCGCCGCGGTCGGTGACGCACACGACTACCGCGGGCTCGTGCCGCCGCTCGCGGCCGTCGCCCTGGGGCTGGCGGCGCTGCAAGCACAGCTCTCGCTGCCGGGCGGCGCGCTGCATACCGGCCAAGAGGTCGAGCAGGTTGCTCCGGTGCACGCCGGTGATCGCCTCACGCTCAGCGGGCGCATCGCGCAGCGGTCAGAGCGGCATGGCGCCGTGATCAGCGTCATCGAGTTCGAGATCGCGGCGCGCGGCGACACGGCGCTGCGCGCGCGCACGACCATCATCGCGCCGGGTGAGGCTGCGTGAGCGCTCCCATACCGGTCCTGCCCGTTACGCGCACACTTTCACAGGCGCAGTTGGAGGCGTACGCCGACGCGTCCGGTGACCATAACCCCGTCCACATCGACCCGGAGTTCGCGCGGACGACGCCGTTCGGCGGCACGATCGCGCATGGCATGCTCGTGCTCGCGCTGATCGGCGAGATGATGTACGCCGCGCTCGGCGAGCGGTGGGCATCGGCCGGCAGGCTCAAGGTGCGGTTCAGGGCGCCGGCGCGCCCCGGCGATACCATCACCGCGTCCGCGCAGCCGGCGGGTGATGGCGCGTACAGCGTGCAGTGCGCCAACGAGCGCGGCGAGGTGCTCGTCGAAGGCCGCGCGAGCGTCGGCGGTGCCGCATGAGCGGCCGTGGCGGGGCCTCGGATGGCGGGCGACGCGGGCGGATGTGCTACGCCTGCGGCGACGCCAACGAGCGCGGCCTGCACATGCGGTTCCGGCGCGAGGGCGGACGCACCGTCTGCGACTACACGCCGTGCGAGTTCGCCCAGGGCTTCCCGGGCCGCATGCACGGTGGCATCGTGACGACGCTGATTGATGAGGCCATGGGCTGGGCCGTCTATCACGCGTCGGCGTGGGCGGCGACGGCGCGGCTCAGCGTGCGCTTCCGACGGCCCGTGGGACTCGACGCGCCGCTGCGGATCGAGGCGTGGGTGACGCGCGACCGCGGCCGGCTGATCGAGTTGCGCGCGGACGTGCGCGATGCGGCGGGCGCCGTCCTCGCCGAGGGCGATGGCGTGTTTATGCGGCTCGATGAGCGCCTCGCGCGCGACCTGACCGGCCTGGCGGCCCTGGCGGGGCGGGACGACGCCCCGCCCGTGGACGGTTGACATGACCGCGTACGTGACGGCGGACTGGCTGGAACGGCGCCTCGGCGACCCGGACGTCCGCGTACTCGAGGCGAGCGTCGCGAAGCAGACGTACGACGCAGCGCACATCCCCGGCGCCCAATGGGTGGACTTCCACAGGGACTTGCTGCGCAACGGCGATGATTCGTCCGGGTACATCTTGACATCGGAGCAGTACGCATCGCTCATGCGGCGGCTCGGGATCGCGCCGGAGACGACGGTCGTGTGGTACGGCGACCGCCACAACGTGTACGCGATCCGCGGGTTCTGGACGATGGATGCGTATCGCCACGCCGGCGCCGCCCATGTGCTCGAAGGCGGCCGCGAGCGTTGGCTCGCCGAAGGGCGTCCGACAGCCACCGAGGTGCCGTCGTTCGCGCCGACGCAGTATCCGCTGCCCGGCGCCGCGCACGATGGCAATCGCGCGACCTGGGAACAGGTGCGCGACGCCATCGACACCCCGCCCAGCGTCGTTCTCGACGTGCGCTCGCGTGAGGAGTACGAGGGGATCGACGTGCGTGCCGACCGCGGCGGGCACATCCCCGGAGCCGCGCACGTGGAGTGGACGGACGCGGCGGCTGGCGACAACGTGCTCAAGCCGGCGCACGAGCTGCGCGCGATGTACGAGGCGCGCGGCGTCACGCCGGACCGGGAGATCATCACGCAC
>JAKAMA010000305.1 GCA_021813085.1 Chloroflexota bacterium
GATCTCGACCGCCCGGACGCTGCTGCTCGACCCGAAGATCCTCGTCTTCGACGACTCGACGTCCAGCGTTGACACCGAGACCGAGTATCTGATCCAGCAGGCGCTCGCGGAGCTGATGAAGGGGCGGACCACGTTCGTGATCGCGCAGCGCCTGCGCACGGTGAAGTCCGCCGACCAGATCCTGATCCTGCGCGACGGCGAGATCGTGCAGCGCGGCCGCCACCAGGAGCTGATCGGCGAGGACGGCCCCTACCGCGAGATCTACGACGTCGAGCTGCGCGACCAGGAGGAGGCCTTCCAGCGGGAGCAGGAGCGCCTCGCCGGCGCGCAGGCGCAGGGGGCGGCAGAGCGCGCGCCGGCCGTGGCCGGCGGCGCGGCGTAGGGGGCGGACGTGGCGTACTGGGGCGGCGGCGCGGCCGGTGGCTGGAGCGGCCAGGGCAACTGGAACAACCAGTTGCGCCCGAACACGCTCCGGCGCAGCACCGACGGCTGGGACGACGAGGAGCTGGGCTCCGTCTACAACCACCGCGTCGTCATGCGGCTGTCGAAGTTCGTGGCGCCGTATCGCGGGCGACTGGCGCTGGCGACGCTGGGGACGCTGTGCGTCGCCTTCGCGACGCGCTCGATGCCGCGCGTCGTCGAAGGGCTGATCGCGGGCGCGTCGAACAAGGATCTCTCAGCCGTGAACTTCTGGGGCTGGGTCTACCTTGGGCTTGCCGCGTTTGGCGCGGCGTTCTACTTCCTGCAGTTGACGATGGTCGGCTGGATCGGCCACCGGCTGCTCCTTGGCCTGCGGCGCGATGTGTTCGCCCACCTGCAGAAGCTGTCGCTGCGGTTCTACGACAACAACGAGGTCGGCCGCGTCATGTCGCGCGTGACAAGCGACGTCACGTCGCTCCAGGACCTGATGACGAGCGGCTTCCTGACAATCCTTGGCGACATCGCCGGCATCGGCATCTCGATCGGCTACCTGCTCTACTTCGACGTGCGGCTCGCGCTGGTGACGTTCTCCGTGGTGCCGCTGCTCGTGATCACGATGGCCGTCTGGCAGGCGTACTCGCGCCGCGCCTTCACGCGCGTCCGGCAGGCGATCGCGGTCGTCAACGCCAACCTCCAGGAGAACGTCTCCGGCGTCCGCGTCATCCAGAGCCTCTCGCGGGAGGATGAGAACGCGCGGCGGTTCGATTCCATCAACCGAAAGAACCTGCACGCCAACGTCGATGCCGGCCGCCTGAGCGCCGCGGTGATGCCCGCCGTCGAGATCATCGTCGCCATCGCGATGTCGCTCGTCGTCGCGTACGGCGGCTACCTGGTGTTGCACGGCCACATGGGCGTCCCCGCATTGATCGGCTTCGCGCTCCAGCTCCAGCTCTTCTTCGACCCTGTCCGCGACCTCGTCCTCCAGTACACCCAGCTCCAGCGCGCGATGGCCGGCGGCGAACGCGTGATCGAGGTGCTCGACACGAAGCCCGAGTTCGAAGACGCGCCGGACGCCGTCGCCCTCGACGACATCGAGGGCCGCGTCGACTTCCATCACGTCAGCTTCCGCTACGTCGATGACGTGCCGGTGCTCAGCGACATCGACCTGCACGTGCAACCCGGCGAGACGATCGCCTTCGTCGGCCAGACGGGCGCCGGCAAGACGACGCTCACCGCGCTCATCTCCCGCTTCTACGACGTGACCGAGGGCGCGATCGAGGTCGATGGCATCGACGTGCGCAAGATCACGCACGCGTCGCTCTCGCGCCGCATGGGGCTCGTGCTCCAGGAGCCGTTCCTCTTCTCCGGCACCGTCGCCGAGAACATCGCCTACGGCCGTCCCGAGGCCACGCGCGACGAGATCGAGGAGGCGGCGCGCGCGGTGGGCGCCCACGAGTTCATCCTGCGGCTCGAAGCCGGTTACGACACGTACCTCAACGAGCGCGGCGGCAACCTCTCGCAGGGCCAGCGCCAGCTCATCAGCTTCGCGCGCGCGATCATCGCGCGGCCGCGGATCCTCATCCTCGACGAGGCGACGGCCAGCGTCGATACGCAGACCGAGGTCATCGTGCAACGCGCGCTCAAGACGCTGCTCGTCGGGCGCACGTCGTTCGTCATCGCGCACCGGCTGTCGACGATCCGCAACGCCGACCGCATCGTCGTGCTGGAGCACGGCCGGATCATCGAGCAGGGGTCGCACGACGAGCTGCTCGCGCTCAACGGCCGCTACGCGAACCTCTACCGCATGACGTACGAGCAGCACGGCGCGGCGGGCGGCAACGGCGCCCAGGAGGACGGCCGGACCTCCACTGCGAGCGGCTTCTCGCCCGCGCCGCAGCCGATCTAGGGTAGTGCTTCTAACGCTTCTCTACCTTGGCGGTTCGCCGGGAGGCCTCCCCCGCGGCGAACGTTCGTCACACGGGGCGCTGTACCGCGTCGGTCCTGCTTCGCCGGACGCACAGCCGAGGGCGGCTATGCTCCACGTTTCGCGTCGCGGTCACGAACGCAAGTTCCGAAGCAGGTCACGAGTGCCCGGCGGTCCCGCACCGTTCAGCGCCGGGCGCGATACCGCCGCTCCAGCAGCCGCAGCAGCGCGGGCCGCTCGCTGTCGATGCCCTCTGTCAGTCGCTCCGCCGCCCGCACGACCTCCCAGCGCGCCAGCGCCTCGTCGTCCGGCCGCCGCATCGCGCGATACGCCGCTGCCCAGCGCGACAGGAAGAGCCGCCGGGCCGCGCCCGTGAGGGAGCGCACCAGGAGCGGCGACCCGGGCGGCGGCTCGCCGAGGCGCAGCAGCAGCGCGGTGCGCGCGACGTCGGCATCCGGCGCGCCGCGCGTCACGTTCGGCCAGTCGATGATCATCGCGCCGCCTGGGCCGTCGATGATGTTGCCCGGGTGGAAGTCGCCGTGGCACAGCCGGTCGCCGTCCGGCAGCGCGTCGAGCGTCGCGAGCGCGAACGTGCGCAGGTGCTCGAGCTCGGGCGGCGCGTCGAGCCGGCGGATCCGCCGCTCGCACAACGACCGCAGGTCTGGCAGCGATGCCAGCGCGACCACGGCGTGGAGGCGCGCCTGGAGCTGGCCCGTGAGGCGCGCGGCGCGGAAGAGTGTCCACGGCCGTTGACCGATGCCGGTCAGCAGGTCCTGGCCGTCGACGCGCTCCATCACGATGCCGGGCCGGTTGCTCGCCGTGATGAGGCCGCGCACAGCCGGCACCGGCACGCCGCACGAGGCGGCGGCGCGCATCGCGGCCGCCTCGTGCGCGAGCCGCGACGTGTCGCCGGCGACGCGGAGCAGGCGGAGGACGGTGCCGGACGCCCAGGCGTAGATCTCGGCCTCGCGCCCCTCGGCGATCTTATCGAGCCGGTCTGGGTCGATGTCGTGCACCGGGCGTCCCTCCTCTCTGGTGGCCGTCCGATGGTATCCGGGCCGGCACGCCGGCGTCCGCACGCCGGGGCTGCGACTTCCGCAGAGTTTGCCGCAAACTTGTCGCCACGCGGCCCTTGACAGGACGCCAGCAGTATGCCAGTATAACGCCATCATATGCAGGCAGGACGCCGGAGGCGCCGATGTCCACCCAGCTCCGCACCGAACCCATCTTCGACGCCCTCAAGCAGCCCCTCACCCTGATCGAGAG
>JAKAMA010000306.1 GCA_021813085.1 Chloroflexota bacterium
GAACTACACCGGGATCCGCGGCAGGCTCTCGAAGTCCGGCACCAGCCACGGCTCCGAGCCCATCCCCAGGTACGCGTCCGACAGGAACACCACCGGCGTCCGGTACTTGATCGCGATCCGCCACGCCTCGATCGCCATGTTGAAGCAGTCCGAGGCCGTCGCCGGCGCCACCACCGCCACCGGCGATTCGCCGTTGCGCCCGAACATCGCCTGCAGCAGGTCACCCTGCTCCGTTTTCGTGGGCATGCCCGTGCTCGGCCCCGCGCGCTGCACGTCGATGACGACGAGCGGCAGCTCGACCATCACCGCCAGGCCGATCGCCTCGCTCTTCAGCGCCAACCCGGGCCCGCTCGTGCCCGTCAGTCCCAGCGAGCCGCCGAACGAGGCGCCGATCGCCGCGCCCACCGCGGCGATCTCGTCTTCCGCCTGGAACGTCTTGACGCCGAAGCGCTTCAAGCGCGCCAGCTCGTGCAGCACGTCGCTCGCCGGCGTGATGGGGTACGTGCCGTAGAAGAGCTGCCGCCCCGCCAGCTTCGACGCCGTCACGAACCCGAGCGCCGTCGCCTCGTTTCCGGTGATGTTCCGGTACAGCCCCGGCTGCTGCGGCGCCTTCGGCACGTGGTAGTGCGTCGCGAACATCTCCGTCGTCTCGCCGAACGCGTAGCCGGCCCTCAGCGTCGTCTTGTTCGCGTCTGCGACGGCCGGATTCTTGCCGAACTTCTCGTCGATCCAGCGCGTCGTCGTATCCAGCGGCCGGCTGTACAGCCAGAACATCAGGCCCAGCGCGAACATGTTCTTGCAGCGGTCGATCTGCACCGCCGTGAGCCCGCTGTCCTTGAGCGCGCGCGTGTTCAGCGTCGAGATCGGCACGCGGAACGTGCGATAGGCGCGCAGGCTGCCGTCCTCGAGCGGGTTCGACGCGTACGCCGCCTTGCGCAGGTTGGTCTCGGTGAACTCGTCCTCGTTGACGACGAGGATCCCCCCGCGCGGCAGGTCGGCGAGGTTCGTCTTCAGGGCCGCCGGGTTCATCGCGACGAGCACATCCGGCGCGTCGCCCGGCGTGTAAATCTCCGTGCTCGCGAAGCTCACCTGGAAGCCGCTCACCCCGGGCAGCGATCCCTGCGGCGCCCGGATCTCCGCCGGGATGTCGGGGAACGTGCTGATGTCGTTGCCGACGACCGCCGACGTCTTGGTGAACTGCGTCCCTGCCAGTTGCATCCCGTCGCCCGAGTCGCCGGCGAACCGGATCGTCACCCGGTCCAGTTCCAGCAGTTCTGGGTGCTCTGGCTGCTGCGATGCTTTCGTTAGCGTGGTCACTACGCCCCCTCCGGCTCCGGGATCATCTGGTGGGGCCGCGGCGGCAGGTTCAGCACCTGCGCGGGGAACGCCTCCGCCAGGAAGTGGATGATGTCGAGCGTCCGCAGCACCGCCACCGCCTTCCCGGACACGTCAACGATCGGGATGTGCCGCTCGCCGCCGCGGTTCATGATCGTGATCGCGGCTGCGATCGGGTCCTTCGGTGTCAGCGTCTCTTCGATGCCCGACATGTACGTATCGACACCCGCGCCGTACTTCACATCGCGGGCCACGATCTTCATCAGCACCTCGCGCTCGCTCATGATGCCGGCGGGCCGCCCCGCGGCGTCGACGACCAGCACGTAGCCCATGCCGCGGCGCTGCACCGCCTCGAGGGCGGCGCCGACGCTCGCGTCACGGCCAATAGATACAGGGGATGGGAGCCCGAGGGCGCTGATGGGGTCGGTCTGAAAGATCTCGTCGACCAACGTCGCCTCTGCCGCGCTTCGTACCGCCGCGCGGCGCTTCTACGGGGGACGGGCACCGCCCGTCTCTTCATGCTACCACGTCCCGCTCCCGGCCTGGCCGCGGTCTTCGAGACGTCGTTGCACCCGCCCGGATTGACGGCGGCCGGGATTCGCAGTACCAATGGGCTACGACCCCCGGTGGACACCGTCGGCATCCGTGCTTTCAGTATCGACCGAACCCGTCCACAAGACAAGGGTCCATACGTACGATCAATGGACAGGAGGCGTCGCTTCGATGATCAAGGCGTACGTGCTGGTGGTGACCAATCCCGGAGCGACGAAGAGCGTGGTCGAGGCGATCCACCACGTGACGGGCGTGAAAGAGATGCACGAGGTCATGGGCCCCTATGACATCGTGGTCGAGCTCGAGGTCGAGTCCCTGGGGGAGGTGCCTCCGATCCTCAGCGACAAGATTCGCACCATCCCCGGCATCGAGAGCACGACATCGCTCGTCACCTTCCCGGAGGCGTAGCGCCGGACGGGCGGGGCACAACACCGTCGACCGCGAACCGCAAGGGGCCGTTTGCCGCGCCCGTCCGCGCCCCATGCCACCGACCGCGCCCCCATCCTCGCCCCTCCATCTTCCAGCGCCCGAGAGGGGAACAGGGCTGTTTCAAGTCACCAGCCGCTCGTCCTTCATCGCGCGCAGCGTACGCCGGAACGCGTGCTCCGTATGGTCGACGTCCTCCGCCGTGTGCGCCGCCGACACCATCATGCCCGCGCCCATCAGGTCCACGCCTTCGTTCATCATGCCGCGCCGCAGCGCGCTCGCCGTCTCGCCGCGGACCGACGGCGGCCGCGCCGGCAGCGCGTGCCAGCCCCAGCCGTAGCCGTCCTCCGGCTGCGCCTCCATGCCAAGCGCGATGTGCAGCATCGACGCCTGCCCGTACACGCAGCCGGCGACCGACTCCTCGCGGAACACCGCGTTGAGCCGCTGCGCCAGCGTGCGCGCGGTCGCCGATGCCCGCTCCTGGGCCGCGCCGACGGCGATGAGCGCGAGGCACGCCGACCCCGCGGCGGCCGACAGCGGGTTCGCGTTGTAGGTGCCCGGATGCGCGATGCGCTGGCGGCCCTCGCGGAACGCGATCTGGTCGATGAGCTCCGCGCGCCCGCCGACGCAGCCGCCTGGCAGCCCGCCGGCGACGATCTTCGCCATCGTCGTCATGTCCGGCGTGACGCCGTACGCTTCCTGCGCGCCGCCCGCGCTCACGCGAAACCCCGTGATCACCTCGTCGAAGATCAGCACGATGCCGCGCTCCGCCGTCAGCTCGCGCGCCCGCCGCACGTAGTCGATCTCGATCGGCTCCGTGCCCCAGTGCAGCCCCGTCGCCTCGAAGATCAGCGCGGCGACCTCGCCGCCGTCCTCCCGTAGCGTGCGCTCGAGCGCGGCCACGTCGTTCTGGTCGATTACGATCGACGTGTCGAGGATGCCCTGCGGCAAACCCGGCGAGCGCGGGATGGTCTCCTCCGGCTGCGGCTGGCCCGTCACGCTGTCGTTCCAGCCGTGGAAGTGCTCGCGCAACCGCAGCACCTTCTCGCGCCCCGTGTGCGCCCGCGCGAGCCGCAGCGCCATCATCGTCGCCTCGGTGCCGGACGACGTGAAGCGCAGGTGCTCGACCGAGGGCACCAGCTCCCGCACCAGCTCGCCCCAGCGCACCTCCAGCTCATGCGACGCACCGTAGTGCGTGCCGCGCGGCAGTTGCGCCGCCACCGCGTCGACGATCGTCGGGTGCCCGTGCCCGAGCAGCAGGGCGCCGTGCCCCATGACGAAGTCGACGGT
>JAKAMA010000307.1 GCA_021813085.1 Chloroflexota bacterium
GCCGTAGACCGGCTGCCCGTCCCGCGCGAGGCCGGCGACGAAGGCGGAGCCTTCGGCGAGCATCTGGTCGAAGTAGAGCGCCTCGTCGCGCTGCTTGCCCTCGCTCTTGTAGACGGCGGCGCCCGGCGGTGGTGCGACAAAGATCTCCGGCTCGACCCGCGTCACCGTAACGTGCGCCGCGTGCGCGATGCCGACCGGCAGCCGCTGCTCCGCCGCCGCATGCGCGTCCGAGTCGAAGCGCGCGCCCTCGTAGCGCGAGCGCACGCTGTCCACGATGCCGTGCATGCGCACCTCCTGCCCGTCGGGCAGCGTCACCGGCACCGTCACCATGTCGTCAAGCTGCAGGTAGCGATGCTCGTGCACGTACACCCAGAACGAGAGCGCGAATGCGTCCTCGGTGCCGATCACGAGGCCGGCGGGCTCGCTTATGGACTCCACGACGGCTCCTCCTTCGCAAACGACGCGAGCATCATCCTCCGCAGCAGGTCGGAGTCGCCCAGGCGGCGGCGCAACTCGCGCTCGAGCTGGCCGACCGGCAGCAGGTTCTGCGGAGCGCGCGCGTCGCGGTAGGCCGCTGGCGCGTACGACGGCAGGACCGACGCCGTCAGGTCGGCGACCGCGATCGCCTGCGCGCGCGGCGCCTCGTCGTCCATCTCGATCAGCGCCAGGTGCGAGAGCGCGAGGTCGAACGGGCCGGCGTCGGCCAGGGCGACGAACCACGAATAGTATGCGCGGTCGGAACGGCGGCGCACGAACACCGGCGAGCGCTGCCCGGCGCGGAGCGCGGCGAGCGCCTCCATCTGGTCCGCGCGCGTCAGCGGCAGCCGGTGCGGCGTCTTGATCAGCCCGACGGCCGAGGGGTCGCGGACCGGCGGCAGCCGCCCGTCGCAGACGATCAGCCCGGCGCCGTCGACGATCAGCGAGCGCACGATCGCGGCCTCGAGGTCGGCGCGCAGCCCCTTCAGCGTGCGGTCAATGCTCTCGGCGTCGGCCTCGGCGTTGTGCGCGGGCAGGTACTCGACCGTCGTGTTCTGCGCCGCGAGCGCGATGGCCGGCGCCGTCGCGCCCTTCGTCAGCACGATCCGGCGCTGCACGGAGACGTGACGGAGCGGCGGCGACGTCGCGGGGCAGATGGCGCCCGCCGCGTACGAGACGAGCATGCCGGCAAACGGCATCCCCTCGCCCTCGGCGGAGACGCGCGCATCACGCCGCTCGACCCCGTCGACGAACGCGATGTCGGGCGCGGAGGCGGGCGTCGCCGGCGTCAGCGGCCGCCAGACGTCGTGCTCGATGTCCTCGCTGATCTGCCCCTCGTCCTCGGACGCGAAGGCCGCCTCGGCGACGGAGTCGTAGGCCGTCGGGCGCGGATCGATCTTGAGCAGTCGCATGTGGCCCACAGTGTACATTCGGGGGTACGCAATGGGTGGGTTGTCGCGGCAGGTTCGGTCGGCGCGGAGTCACGGACAGGCACGAGGATCGACGAACGAACGCACCCTGTCATCCACCGACAAGCCTTCGCAGATCTTCTTCGCCAGGCGTCCGGGATCTCGTTGTGCCTGGGAATCGTCTCGGCGAGCTCGCCGCGCCGGATCGATGCTTGAAGCTCCTCCTCTCCGCCTGTCGGAGAGGGGGCTGGGGGGTGAGGTAACAGCCGTGCGTCCGAAGGTGACGAAGCGGCGACGCGCGCTTCACTCGACGACGACGACCTCGCGCAGCGCGTCGCTCGGGACGCCGCGCAGTGCGTCATCATAGCGCGGGCATTTCAGCCCGCGCGGGTCGCACGCCGACCGCCCGATACGGGCCCGTCCCAGGCGGGCCGTCTGGCCGGGCATCGTCCCGCTTCCCGCCTCCCACCTCCAGTGGCTGGCCCCGTGAGCGAGTCTATGTTCAGGGCAGTGCTGGACGGGCCCTACGTGATCGCGAGCATGCGGTCGAGCGCCAGCCTCGCGTCGCGCGCGATCTCCTCGGGCACGACGATCTGGTTGACGACGCGGCCCGCGGCGAGCGACTCCAGCGTCCACGCCAGGTACGCCGGGTGCACGCGGTACATCGTCGAGCAGGGGCAGACCACGGGGTCGAGGCAGAAGACGGTCTTGTCCGGGTGCTCCTTCGCCAGCCGGCTCACCAGATTGATCTCGGTGCCGATGGCGATCGTCGAGCCACCCGGCGCCTCGGCGACGGTCCTGGCGATGAACTCGGTCGAGCCGTTGAGGTCGGCGGCCCGCACCGTCTCGAGCCGGCACTCCGGATGCACGACGACGATCACGCCCGGATGCTTCCGCCGCGCGTCCGCGACCTGCTCCGGCGTGAAGCGCTGGTGCACAGAACAGTGGCCCGCCCAGAGGATGACCCGGCTCCGCTCCAGCGCCTCGCGCGTCTGGCCGCCCATCGAGCCGTAGGGGCGCGCCCAGCCCCAGAGCACCATCTGGTCGAGCGGCACGCCCATCGCGTAGCCCGTGTTGCGGCCCAGGTGCTGGTCGGGGAAGAAGAGCACCCGCTTCTTCTGCCCGAACGCCCACTCGAGCACCTTGCGCGCGTTGCTCGACGTGCAGACGGCGCCGCCGTGCGCGCCCACGAATGCCTTGAGGGCGGCTGCCGAGTTGATGTACGTGATGGGCAGCGTATCCTGGGCGATGCCGATCTCTTCCATCTCCGCCCAGGCGCTGTACACGTCGTCCGGGTCGGCCATGTCGGACATCGAGCAGCCCGCCGCCATGTTCGGCAGCACGACCTTCTGGTGGGGCGCGCTGAGGATGTCGGCGGCTTCGGCCATGAAGTGCACGCCGCAGAAGACGATGTACTCGGACTCCGGGTGCCCCGCCGCCCAGCGCGCCAGCTTGAAGCTGTCACCCTTCTCGTCGGCGAAGGCGATCACGTCCTCGCGCTGGTAGTGGTGGCCGAGGATGATGGCGCGCGTGCGGAGCGCGCGGCGCGCCGCGCGGATGCGCGCGGTCAGCTCATCCGGCGCGAGCCGCCAGTACTCGGCGGGGATGTCCTGCTGCCAGTAGGCGAAGGCACGCTCTTCGGCGAGCGGCACCGTCGCGATCGAGTCGCTCTCGCAGGCGATGCCCGCGCCGGTGGCCGCTGCCTGCGTAGCGGGAGCGAGGACGTTCGTGGTCATCGGAGGCACCCTCCGGCCCGCGGGGCGGGCGACTTAGTGTCACATCGACACTAACACTACCCTACCACCATCTGCTGGCCGCGTCAAACGCGGCCTGGCGCCGGGCCCCCGCCCTGAGCCCAGCCGCGGTGCTATCGCCTGCTTGGACGTCCTCCGCCCCACCCCGCATCCTCGCGATACCACCGGCCCCGCTGGAGAAAGGACACCCGCCTCGTGCCCCGGACCGGCCCCCGTACCCCGCGCGGGAGCGATGCCGCCCGCCTCAACGGGCTCACCCACGGCCTCGCCTCCGCCGAACTCCTCATTCCCGGCGAGTCCCGCCAGGACTGGTGCCTCCTCGCCGATGCCGTCGTCCGGAGCCTCCAGCCCGAGCCCGGCATCGAGGCCATCCTCGCCGCTCGCGTCGCCGAGCTGCTTTGGCGCATCCGCCGCGTCGCCCGCGCCGAGGCCCAATGCGTCGCCGTCGACCA
>JAKAMA010000308.1 GCA_021813085.1 Chloroflexota bacterium
GACCAGCTCGAGCATCTCCGACACCCGCCGGCGCACCTCTTGGTCCGGCACCTTGCGACGGCGCAGGCCGAACGCGACGTTCTCGTAGATCGAGAGGTGCGGAAAGAGCGCGTAGTTCTGGAAGACAGTGTTGACGTTGCGCCGGTACGGCGGCAGCCAGGTGACGTCCTGGCCCTGCAGCTCGATGAGTCCGCTGGTAGGTTCCTCGAAGCCGCCGATCATGCGCAGGGTCGTCGTCTTGCCGCAGCCCGACGGCCCCAGCAGCGAGAAGAACTCGCCGTCCCGGACCTCGAGGTTGATGTGATCGACCGCGACGACATCGGGGCCGAAGCGTTTGGTGACATCGACGAGACGAACGTCGATCTCCGGCACGTGACCTGGCCACTCCTTCTGGGGCGCGGGGAAGCCGATCCGAGACGCCAAGGTTCTGCAACCCTGCCGGGTTTCAGTAAGGTCGGGAGTATACGGCACGAGCCGAAAGGCGTGTCAAGAGGGGGCCGTCCGTCCGAGAATCGTATCCGGAGCCGGCCGGCGGCGGCGGATTCGCAACGCCGCGCATGGTCCAGGCAGGTCTCGCCCGGTCCACGGGGGCACGAGGGGGCGCTGCCACGACGCCGCAGTGCCGGGTGCACGCCGTGCGGGTATGATTCTGACGCCACGGGCGCACGAAACCCGGGCACGGCCGCGGACCGCCGTGGCCATGCCCCGGTCTGCAGGATCCCGCTCGCGGCCGGGGCGCCGGACGCGGAACGGCATATCCTCACCGAGGCAGACCGCCAGGCATGAACGAACTCAACGAAACGCGCGTGCTCGACGCACTCCGCACCGTCCAGGAGCCGGAGCTCGGGCGCGATATCGTGACCCTCAACATGGTGCGCGACGTCGTCGTCTCCGCGGACGGCGACGTCGCGTTCACGATCGAGCTGACCACGCCGGCATGTCCGCTCAAGGACGAGATCGAGCGCAACGCGCGGGCCGTGCTGCGCGCCTCGGGCGCCCGCGAGGTGGCCGTCACCTGGACCAGCAACGTGCGGCGCGCGACACCCGCGCAACCGCAGCAGCTGCTCCCCGGGGTCAAGAACATCCTCGCCGTCGCCTCCGGCAAGGGTGGTGTCGGGAAGAGCACGGTGGCGGCCAACCTCGCCGTCGCGCTGGCCCAGGACGGAGCGAGCGTCGGTCTCCTCGACGCCGACATCACTGGCCCCAACATCCCGCTCATGCTGGGGGTCGAAGGGCAGCCGGTCGCCAGTCCCAACAACAAGATCGTGCCGCTCGAGCGGTACGGGGTGAAGGTCATCTCCATCCAGTTCTTCGTGCCGGAGGGCCAGCCAATCGTCTGGCGCGGACCGCTCGTGGGCGGCGCCATCCAGCAGTTCCTGCGCGATGTGGAGTGGGGCGACCTCGATTACCTGGTGGTCGACCTGCCGCCGGGCACCTCCGACGCCCAGCTCACGTTGGCACAGGCGGTGCCGATCAGCGGCTCGCTGCTCGTCACCACGCCACAGGACGTCGCGCTGCTCGACGTCACCAAGGCGCTCGCGATGTTCCGCCGCTTGAGCGTACCGGTCATCGGCATCGTCGAGAACATGACCGCCTTCGTCTGCCCGCACTGCGGCGAGGCGACCGAGATCTTCGGGCGGGGCGGCGGCGAGCGGTTCGCGCGGCAGTACGACCTCGAGTACTTCGGCGGGATCCCCCTCGACATCCGCGTGCGGCAGGGCGGCGATGTGGGCGTGCCCGCCGTGGCCCAGCGCGATGGCGGTCCCGCAGCGGAGACGATGCGACACCTGGCGCGGACGGTCGCCGCGCGGATGAGCGTGCGCGCGGCGCAGGCGGCACCGATCTTGATCGTCAGCTAACCGGCCTGGCGCGCCTCGTCCAACGCGCGCCAGAGGGCCGCGCATGCCGCCAAGGCGGCCCGCCGGCGCCCCTGTTCGCCGCCCAGGAAGACCGCTTCCTCCCCTTCGACGAGGACGCCGTCGAGGTCGACGCTGACCCGCACCAGCGTATCCTCTCCGCGCGGTGTGACCGCGAGGGCGAGGCCGACCTCGGCCGCGACCCGCTGCCGGATCGCCCGGGCGAAGGCATGGAGGGGCGCGGCTTCGTCTGGGAGCGGCGTCGCTGAGCGCTGAGCCGTCTGACGAGCCGCGACGGCACGGCGCTGACCGGCCGCGGTGAGGGGGGCGCCCAGATCGTCCGTATCGTCCGCGACGCCCGGGCCCGGGGGGCCGACCACCTCGCCGAGGGCGTACCACGGCGCCCCGGCGAGCAGGGCCACGAGCGCGCCAGCGGTGCCGCGTTCCCAGGTCGCCAGCCGTCGCGTGCCCAGGCGGCGGCCGAGCGCCTCCGGCCAGGTTTCGTCGTCGTAGGCGAAGATGTGCGGCCCAAGGCGCTCCTCGATCACGCGCTGCGCCTCGGCCAGCACCGCGGCGGCGGAGCGGCCGGGCAACCCATCGCGCTCCGCTTCTGGGCGCGCCGTGATCCGCAGGTCGACCGCGTCGGGTCGGGCGTAGGTGGCGACGAGCGGGTTGGTGGCGCGCAGGAGCGCCTCTCCGAGCGCCTCAACGACGTGCGACTCGCCGATGCCCGTCAGGCGCAGCGTGCGGACGGCGATCTCCGTGCCGAGCCCCCGCGTCCGCAGCCGCGGCAGCACGAGGGTGGACCAGAGCGGCCGAAGCTCGCGGGGCGGGCCCGGCAGAGCGACGATGATGCGGTCGCCCCGTTCGACCCACCAGCCGGGCGCAGTCCCGTTGACGTTCGGGAGCGCCTCAGCCCCGGGGATCAGCCAGGCCTGTTTGCGGTTTGCGTATGGCATGCGGACGCCTCGCCGCTCGAAGAGCGCGATGAGTTGGCGTTCGAGGTCGGGATCGACCGTCAGCGGTTCGCCCAGCGCAGCCGCGATCGCCTCGCGGGTCAAGTCGTCGGGGGTCGGGCCGAGCCCGCCGGTGCTGACCACGAGATCGGCGTCTGTGAGCGCCTCGCGGAACGCCGCGGTGACCAGGGCGAGATCGTCCGGCAGCTGCACCATGCGCACGACCGCGACGCCCATGCCGCTCAGGTCGCTCGCCAGGTCGCCGCCGTTGGTGTCGCGCGTCTCGCCGGTCGTGAGTTCGGTGCCGACGGCGAGGATGATGGCCCGGTGCGGGACGAGGGGCGCCATGGGCGGCAGAGTAACGCAGGTGCCGGGCATGCACTGATGCCGTCCATACGTGCACCGGCGACACCTGCAGCGGCGCCTCCTTGACGGCTGGCCCGACATGTGTTAGCAATCTCACCCTGAGAGTGCTAACCACGCGGGGACGCCCCACGCGGGAGCCCGGAGATCCGCCACGGCGCCGGTCGCACGAGCCGCCGTGCCGCAGAGAGGACGCTGAGGAGGCTATGGCAAAGCTGATCGCCTACGACGAGGAAGCCAGGCGTTCGCTGAAGAAGGGCATCGACGCCCTGGCGGACGCCGTCAAGACGACGCTGGGCCCGAAGGGCCGCAACGTCGCGCTGGACAAGAAGTTCGGCGCGCCGACCGTGACACACGACGGCGTGACCGTGGCCCGCGACATC
>JAKAMA010000309.1 GCA_021813085.1 Chloroflexota bacterium
TCGCCGAGGTTGTCCTTGCGGCGGTCGCCGAAGCCGGGCGCCTTGACGCCGACGACGTTGATCGTGCCGCGCAGCTTGTTCACCGCCAGCGTGGCCAGCGCCTCGCCTTCGATGTCGTCTGCGATGATCAGCAGGTTGCGGCTCACCTGGAGCAGGCGCTCGAGCAGCGGCAGGATGTCGGTGACGGCGGAGATCTTCTTGTCGGTGATGAGGATGTAGGGGTCGTCGAGCTCCGCCTCCATCTTCTCGCTGTTGGTGACGAAGTACGGGCTGATGTAGCCGCGGTCGAAGGCCATGCCCTCGACGTACTCGACCTCGGTGGCGATGCCCTTCGACTCCTCGACGGTGACGACGCCGTCCTTGCCGACCTTCTCCATCACCTCGCCGATGAGCTGGCCGATGGTGGTGTCGGCGGCGGAGATGGCGGCGACCTGCGCGCTCTGCTCGCGGGTGGTGACGGGCTTGGCGTTCTTCTTGAGCTGGGCGACCACCGCCTGGCCGGCGGCCTCGATGCCGCGCTTGATCGCCATGGGGTTGGCGCCCGCCGCGACGTTCTTCAGGCCCTCGTGGACGATGGCCTGGCCGAGCACGGTCGCGGTCGTCGTGCCGTCGCCGGCGATGTCGTTGGTCTTGGAGGCGATCTCCTTGGCGAGCTGGGCGCCGATGTTCTCGAATGGCTCGTCGAGCTCGATGTCCTTGGCGATGGTGACGCCGTCGTTCGTGATGGTGGGCGCGCCGAACTTCTTGTCCAGCACGACGTTCCGGCCCTTGGGTCCGAGGGTGATCTTGACGGCATCGGCCAGGGCGTCGATGCCGCGCATCAGGGCGTGCCGGGCGTCTTCTTCGAAGAGAAGCTGCTTTGCCATATCTACCTCATCCTTTGCGATCGTGTGGTTGGCTTGCGGGTGCAGTCTAGCACTCTCCGGGGCCGAGTGCTAACGCGAGTGTAGCGGTGGCCGGGGCGAGGATCAAGGGCGTACCGGGAGCGGGCGGCCGCCGGGCCGGGGCAGTGTGCCCTCGCGCCCGGACAGGCTGCTCGCATCCCGGCGGGCGCGGCCCCGGGAGCGCGATGGGGTGCCGCCCATGTACGGCCTATGCGAGGAACTTGGGCGTACCAGCATTCTCCTTCATGAAGGCCTCCGCGTGGCCGATACCGGTACAGAGCCGGGCGATGGGCGACTGGCTAGGAGCGAGGGGACCATGCGGGGGATGCGGCCATGAGGCGCCTGCTCGCGGCGTTCCAGATGCCCACGCGGCACATCCGTATGCGGATCGTGCTGCCGTTCGCCGTGCTCGCCGTGCTCGTCGCGGCGGCGGGGAGCTACCTCGTCTCGCAAATGGTGCAGGGGTCGCTGCAGGAGCGATTCGACAATCAACTGGCGGAAGCGGGCAAGGTCGCGGCCGACGGTGTCGTGCGCACAGAGCAGCACCAGCTCGTGACCGTCCGTGCGATGGCCGCGACCGACGGCGTGCCGCTGGCGACGGCGCAGGGCGACCGGGCGCGGCTCCGTGCGCTGCTGGCGCCGCTGGTCGCCAACGACAGCACGGACTGGGCCGCGGTCGTCGACGGTGCGGGGCAGCCGCTGTTCGCGTCGGCGGCTGACCCGGCCGGCGGCGGCCGCTACAGCGACATCATCCCGGGGACGACGGCGGCGTGGTGGCCGGTCCAGCGCGCGCTCGGCGGCCCTGACCCGCTCGGCGACAAGTACGCATCGATCGTCGAGACGCCGCAGGGCTTCGTGCTGCTGACGGTCGCGCCGATCGCGCGGAACGGGAGGACCGTCGGGGCCGCGCTGGCGGGCACCTATATGGGGTCGTTGGTCGACCGGCTGAAGTTGCAGGCGCTCGCCGACGTGACGGTCTACGACTACACGGGCGCGCCGATCGTTTCCACCTTTCCGGAAGCGTCGACCCCCGGTGGCACCCACGCGCTCGAACTTGCCGCGGGCATGGTGACGCGCGTTCTCGCTGGCGGGCCGACGACGCTGCAGGACCGGCGGTCGTCCGCGGAGCGCGACTATGTCGTGGCGTACGGGCAGTTGCGGGTCCGGGGCGCGGTTGTGGGCCTGTACTCCGTCGCGCTGCCGGACCACTTCATCCTCGTCGCCGGCACAACGACAAAGTGGCAACTCAGCCTGCTCTTCGGTATCGCCATCGTGGCCGTGCTCGCGACGGGGTTCGTGATCGCCCAGCGCATCACCGCGCCGGTCCTGCGGCTGGTCGAGGCGACGCGCGCACTGGCGGCAGGGGATCTGAAGGCCAGGAGCGGCGTCCGCTCGCGCGACGAGATCGGCACGCTGGCATCGTCGTTCGACCGCATGGCGGAGACGATCGAAGCGTACGCGGTGCGGCTCAGGGAGCAGTACCTGGGCACGGTCAAGGCCCTGACGTCGGCCATCGACGCGCGGGACCCGTACACGCTTGGCCACTCGCTGCGCGTGGGGCAGCTCTCGAAGGCGATCGCCGCCGAGCTCGGACTGCCGCAGGCGCTGCAGGATGACATCGAGATCGGCGGCTACCTGCACGACATCGGCAAGATCGGCGTGCGGGACGCGATCCTCCTCAAGCCGGACGTGCTGACGCCGCAGGAACGGGCCGTGATTGAGCAGCACCCGGACATCGGCATTGCGATCCTCGCGTCCGTGCCCGTGTCGCCGGCGGTGCTCGAGTTCGTCCACTGGCATCACGAACGGCTCGACGGGAGTGGCTATCCGGACCGCCGCGCAGGCGAGGAGCTATCGATCGTGGCCCGCATCGCGGCCGTGGCGGACATGTACGACGCGCTGACAAGCGAACGCCCCTATCGCCACGGCGCGCCGTCGGAGGAGATCATCGAGATGCTTCATGGCGAGGGCGGCCGCCTGCTGGACACGCGGGTGCTGGCGGCACTGGAAGCCGTCGCGCCCCGCTGGGAGGAACGCGTGCGGCGCGACCCGATCCTTCGTGGGTTCGAGCTGACGATCGCGGGCGAGGGCGTGCGCAGTGAACACGTCGCCTGAAGGTGACCAGCGCGTGAGGCGACGGTACCGTCACACCATTGCCGCGCTCGCGGGCTGGCTCGCGGTCGCGGCGCTCAGCATCCTGGCGATGTGGCTCGTCGCCACGGTGTCGCTGTCGAAGCTCACGCACCAGCGTCTTCCGACCGACCTCGCGTCGAAGCTCTCGGCTGACTACGGCGCCGGTGCCGTCCCTCTGGCGCCGCTCGACCCCGCGATCTTCGATGCGATCAACCGCGACCGCAGGCCGCCGGCGTTGACGTCGGCGACGGGACCGGCGCTCGTGCCGATCTTCATCACGGGGCGCGGGAACGAGGCGCCGGCGGGATCCGCCGGAACGGCGCCCGAAGTGCCGTCGCCCACGCCCACGCCCGCCACGGCGGGGCCCGCGTCCCCGACCGTGCCGGCACCGACCAGGATCCCGAAGAGCATCACGACGCCGCAGGGGGGTGGCGGGCCGGCACGGACACCGGCCAGTGGCGGTGGCGGAAGGGGCGCGACGTCGACGCCGGCGCCGGTGCCGGCGGCCACGCC
>JAKAMA010000310.1 GCA_021813085.1 Chloroflexota bacterium
GCGCCGAGAGCGTGTACTCGGACGGCCTGCGCGGCACCAACGGCTCCATCGAGGTGGCGAAGCAGATCGCCGCTGAAGACCCCGCGTACTACATGCCGTATCAGTACGGCAACGAGATGAACCCGCGTGCCCACTACGAGACCACGGGCCCGGAGATCCTGCGCGACCTGCCGGAGATCGACGTCTTCGTCGCCGGTCTCGGCACCGGTGGCACGCTCACCGGCACCGGCCGCTTCCTGAAGGAGATGAAGCCGGGCGTCAAGGTCGTCGCCGCGGTGCCGCACCCGGGCGACCTCGTGCAGGGGTTGCGCAGCCTCGAGGAGGGCTTCATCCCGCCGGTGCTCGATGAGCGTGTCCTCGACGCCAAGATCGTCGTCGACTCCCGCACGTCGTTCGCCGCCTCGAAGGAGCTGACGCAGAAGGAAGGGATCTTCGCCGGCATCTCCGCGGGCGCCGTGCTCAGGACGGCGCAGCGCATCGCCGAGCGCCTCGATGCGGGCAACATCGTCTGCCTCTTCGCCGATGGCGGCTGGAAGTACCTCAGCACGCAGCTCTGGACCACCGACTACGAGGACCTGCCCCAGGACATCGAAGACAAGATCTGGTGGTAGGGTCCGGCCACTGGGCCGAATCCCATCCGCAGTACGGGTGCATGTGCGACGGTTGGTGCCCGTTTGGTGCCCACCGGCCAGACTTCTATCCTGCATCGACCGAGTGGTACGAGCTGGAGCGTCCCCGGCGATCCTGGCAGGTCAGGCGTCTTCGCCGGGACGAGCGCGACGATTATGTGCTGATCCGCATTTGATCCACTGATCACTGGCCAACAGTTTGGATTGGGCGCGAAGGCCATGGACAAGCAGATGGAGTCGGCAACGCGGTTCTGCTCGGCCTTCGAGGAGCTGCGTCAGTACTTGCTCATCCACAACCGCCCAGGCGAGCACGTGGTCGTCGTCCGAGCGCCGCCGCGTCTTCGGGGCGCGCTGGCAGGTGTTGCTGGAGGAGTTGGCCGCAGCATCGTCATCGCGATTCGAACGCGCCGTGATTCACGACGGCCGTGCGCTGTCGCCACTCTGAAATCTGACAGAACCCTGCACTACAGGTCGCGTTCGAGGAGGTCCGTTTCGCGCAGGACGGCAGGACCCTTCGTGCCGGACACGGCGAACGTGCGGATCTGCCACGCGCCGATGGTGACGCGCGCCGCGCAGTCTGAGTCCGGGATCACGATCGCGGCTTCCGTGTCCCGGCCCTGCGTCTCCTGGACGCGGATGATGAGGCCATCACCGTCCTCAGACGCCTTGCACGCGAGTAGCGCGATGTTGCCAGGTCCGATCTCCAGGAAGGACCGCTCGCGGGGCTGGTCGCCGGCGTGCGCCGAATCCATCACGTACTCCGCCGGGGACTGCGATTCCTCCGCGCGCCGGGGCAGGCTCAGTGCGGTGTACGCGCCGCGGCCGGCCAGAAGCCAGAGGCGCCGCTCCTGCCATCCGTGGTCGAGGTACGGGCCCGAGAACGCCGCGGGCAGCTTCTCGGGATCATGCTCCGCGTACGGCGCCGACCGGAGGCAGGTGATGTGCAGCACGGCGTCCATGCAGTCGTAGGAATACGTCGAGTCGTTCACCACGCCGAGGGCGTGCACGTCCCCGGCGAGCGTGCCCTCCACCGCAAGCCAGTCCTGGCACGGCTCCTCGCCGCCGTCCGGCGTCCGTCGGGCGACGCCGCCGGGCACCCGCGCGAACGTGCGCGCGTCTTGCAGCGCCGTCGGGATCTCGAACTTCAGGATCTGCCGGGGCTCGAGCCAGTTCGTGCGCAGCCGGAGCTCGACGGCGGGCGTATGCCGCCACGTCACGATGTCCAGCTCGATGTGCGATCCGCGCCAACGTCCGCGCTGGCGCGCGACGCGCACGTAGTCGCCATCCTCGATGACCTCCGCGCTCTCGAAGCCTGGCCGGCCCAGCTCGGTGCGGAACGCGTCCACGCCGTGCGCCCAGGTATCGCTGTTGTCCTGGACGACGACCAGGCCCGCAGGCGCGGCGAGCATCTCTGTGCCATCCTCCGTGCGCAGCGACGTGATGCCCAGGTGGCCCTCCCGCACGCCATGACGTTCGGGCCAGTCAGCCTGGCGTGGCGGCGCGTCGCGCGTCGCCGGGTCGCTCACGAGATCGAACACGCGATATCCGCACGGCGGCAGTTCGACGACCGCCGTGAGCCGCCGCCATCGCCTGACCGCCGGATGGTATTCGGACCCCGTCCACTGCACGGGGATCAGCGTGTTGTCGCTCGCCCGGAGATGCGTCGTCCGCTGGCCGGGTGCCGGTGATACGAACGTGTCGAGCTGAACCACCGCCGGGCGCCTCCATGGCAGGTGGTTCATGGCGAACAGCACGGGGCCGGAGGCGGCCGACGTATCGACGCCGCGCGCCAGTGCCTGCAACGAGCGCACCGCAACCGCGTCGGCGGCGTCGCAGGCGGCCCCCACCTGATCGCGGCTCTGCACGTACGCGGAGCGGATCGATGATCCAGCCAGCACGTCGTGAAACTGGTTGAACAGCAGCTTCCACCATGCATCGCGGAGCGCGTCCCGCGCCTGCGCGGCCCCGACGGCACCGGCCACGGAGGCGATCGTCTCTGCCCTGCTAAGGCTGCGCTCAGCGCGCCGGTTCGTCGCCTTGATCGCGCCCATGGCCGCGTAGCAGCCGCGCGCATGGTGCTGCAGCTCGTGCCGCACCACGGGGATCGCGCCGAAGCCCGGTGACCGCTCCACCTCGGCAAAGAAATGCCCGAGCGTGCTGAACCGCAGCTCCGGCAGGTCCGGGTTGCCCTGGAGCTCGATCAGGCGCTGGAGATGTGCGCGCGTCGGGCCCCCGCCGTGGTTGCCCACGCCGAAGAAGAAGGCGCCGTGCTGGATGCCCGGCGCGAAGTTGTTCGTGGAGGCGGCGCGGACGGCCTGCTCCACCTGGTCGGCGCTGTCGCGCGCGCTCTGGCCGTAGTGCGGAGCGATGCGCCACGTCAGGACGCGCGAGCCGTCGTCCGACTCCCACCAGAACAGCATGGGGAGATCCGCCTCGTGCTGCTGCGGCCGCATCATCACGTAGTAGCGGTAGCCCGCGCGGGCCAGGATCTGGGGCAGCCCGCCGCCGTGCCCGAATGAATCGATGTTGTAGCCGATGCGGACGTCGGCGCCGAGCTGCTCCGCGAAGTAGCGCTTGCCGTACAGGCTCTGCCGTACGAAGCTCTCGGTCGACGGCAGGTTGCAGTCGGGCTCGACGACCCAGCCTCCGACGGGCTCCCAGCGCCCTTCGCGTACCCGCTCCCGGATCCGCGCGAACAAACGAGGGTCCGTTTCCTGGGCCCATCGGTACGTGCTGGCAGCCGAGTGCGAGAAGCACAGCGCCGGCACCTCGTCCATGCGGTCGAGCGCGCTCTGCATCGTCGTCAGCGCCTCCGCGCAGCCGTCGCGCCACGGCCAGAGCCACACCGGGTCGAGGTGCGCCTGGGCGATGATGTGCAGCACTCTGGACGTCATCGGTG
>JAKAMA010000311.1 GCA_021813085.1 Chloroflexota bacterium
GATCTTCGCGCTGACGCTGACGCGCAGCCCGTGGATCGTCGTGAACCTCGTCGTGCTCGCCGGCCTCGCCTATGCGATCAGCATCCCCGCGTGGGCCGCGGCCGCGCTCGACGCGACCGATGCCTGCAGCCGGGGCGTGTGGCTCGGCGCGCTGACCGCGGTGCAGGGCTTCGGCGTCGCGGGCGGGCAGGCGTTGGGGGGCGTGATCGGCGGTGTGTGGGGACCGCTTGCGCCGTTCAAGATCGCCGCGCTGCTGCTGATGGTCGCGCTCGTCCTGATCATCGCCCATCAGCAGACGCAGGCGCGCCGCGGCCGGATAGATGTCTCCAACATGGCGCCTGCGCTCGCCCCGATCGTCCCCGAATGACGCTCGCCCGGCGCTGATCTCGCCTATACTGCGGCCGTGCCCCGCGCGACACGTCTCGGCTCGCTGCTCATCGTCTCGCTGTTCTTCGCCGCCGCCATGAGCGCCTGCGGCATCGTCGGCGGCGCGTCGGCGACGCACACGCCGACGTATACCGCGACCGCGACGCTGACGCTGACGCCATCCGCCACCAGCACGCCGGTGCCGACACCGACGCCGGAGCCGACGCCAACACCGCCGCCGCCCTCGGCGGTTGCCAACGACCCCTACCTCGGCGCCACGATGCGGCTCGCGCAGGCGCGCACGTTGATCGTGCGCGTGCCCCGCAACGGCGCGGTCAGCGCGACGACGACGTTCCTCAACCGCAACCTGCCGATGCTCGCGGACGAAGGTGATTTCTGGGTGCCGATCGGCGCCGGCGCCGACACGGCGCCGGGCGCGTACCCGCTGAGCGTCCGCCTGTTCGACGCGAGCGGCGCCGTCGTCGCCACGCGCACGGCGACGATCAACGTGACCGTGACGGCCTTCCCGGTCGAGAACGTCAACGTGCCGCCACAGGACGACTTCCTGCTGTCGCCGGCCGAGGTGCAGAAGGAGATCAACATCCGCGCCCAGGTGTTCCAGCAGTTCATCCCCCGCAAGCTCTGGGAGACGCCCTTCATCATGCCGGTGCACGGGACGATCACGAGCCCGTTCGGCATCGGCCGGAGCTATAACGGCGCGCCGGTCACGAGCCACCACAGCGGGCTCGACATCGGTGTGCCCGAGGGGACGCCGATCAAGGCGGCGGCGTCCGGGCGCGTGGCGTTCGCGGGCATGCTGACGACGCGCGGAAACACCGTCATGATCGACCACGGCCTCGGCGTCTTCACCGGCTACAGCCACCTCTCGCGCATCGACGTGACCGTGGGGCAGGACGTGACGCAGGGCCAGGTGATCGGCGCGGCCGGCCACACGGGCGTCGCGACGGGGCCGCACCTGCACTGGGAGCTGATCGTCGGCGGCGTCGACGTCGACCCTACCTTCTGGACCTTCCTTGGTGTCGCGCCGTAACCCCGGCGCGTCCCTGGTCCGCGCGGTCTACCGTGCGCTTGACCGGGTGTACGACTACGACGCCTGGCACTGGTCGCCAGCCCGCCTGCGGGCGCCGTTCGACGTGATCGCCGGCGCAGTGCTCGTGCAGCACACGACGTGGGCGAACGCCGAGCGCGCGCTCGACGCGCTGCGCGCGGATGGCGCGCTCGAAAGCCGCGTGCTGGCGGCGCTGCCCGAGGAGCGCATCGCCGAACTCGTGCGGGTGAGCGGTACGCCGACGGTCAAGGCGCGCCGTCTGCGCGCGGTCGCCCGGGCGGTGGAACGCGCGGGCGGCCTCGGCGCGCTGTTCGCGCTCCCGACGGGCGAGCTGCGCGCCGCGCTGCTGGCGATGCACGGCATCGGCCCGGAGACGGCCGACGCGGTCCTGCTGTACGCCGCCGGCCGGCGTGTGTTCGAGGTCGATGCCTACGCGCAGCGGCTCTTTGGGCGGCTGGGCGCGGGGCCCGAGGGCGCGGGGTACGCCGCCTGGCAGCGCTGGTTCGAGGAGGCCTTGCCGGATGCGGACGTCGAGGTCTTCCGACGGTATCATGCGTACATCGTCATGCACGCGAAACAGCTCTGCCGCGCGACGCCCGTGTGCGCCCCCTGCCCGCTGCTCTCGCGCTGCGCGGAGGGGCGGCGGCGCGCGCTCGCCATCGCGGCGGCGGCGCCATGATCCGTGCGCTCTTCATGGGGTCCGCCGCCTTCGTACTGGCCGTCGTCGCCGTCGCGGCCAGCGGGCCGGCCTGGGATGGCGTCCGCGACCTGAGCGACCGTCTGACCGGCGCCGCAACGCAGACGCCGGCACCGACCTCGACCCCGACGGTGCCGCCACCGCCGACGGCCACGCCGACGCCGTCGCTGCCGCCGAACCCGCAGGCGCTGCACCGCTGGGATGCCCTGCCGGTGCACTACTGCGTCGAAGAGACGGGCAGCGGATTCGTCAGCATCGCCGAGTTCAAGAAGCTCACCGACCGGGCGTTCGCCGCGTGGGGGGTGCCGTCGGTCGATGACGGCGTCTGCCGCGGCCCGGACGTGCAGGGCGACCACGTCAACGAGATCGGCTGGGGGACGCCGCCCGGCGCGCCGCCGCCCGGGTCGCGTGTGACCGAGGCCGGCGTCACGCTCACGACGTACTCCGAGTGCACCGCGAACTGCCGGGCGGACGACCCCGTACATCTCGTCGAGGCGGATATCATCATCGAGCAGTCGCCACCGCGGCAGTTCCGGACGCCCGACTGCCTCTACAGCACCTTGCTCCACGAGATCGGCCACTTCCTCGGCCTCGGTCACCTTCCGGCGCCGGCGGTGATGCAGGCGGAGACGGCGAGCTGCCTGACCCGGCTCACGCCGGCCGATGTCGCCGCGTTGCTCGCCCGCTACGGCTCGCGCGCGCACCCGGCCGGGTGACCTGTCATCAAACGTCGCAGGGGCGCTGCTCGCCGCGCCCCCTCTACGCGCGCACAACGCCCCGCGCGGCGAACGCCGGGCCGGCTGACCTATCTCACGTCGTAGGGGCGCTGCTTGCCGCGCCCCGTGCGCGCGCACGACGCCCCAAAGCGCGCACCGCCCACCGCCTGCTTGTAGGGGCGCTGCTTGCCGCGCCCCTCTACGCGCGCACAACGCCCCACGCGGCGAACGCCGGGCCGGCTGACCTGTCATCTCACGTCGTAGGGCGCTGCTCGCCGCGCCCCGTGCGCGCGAGCACCAACGCCCCCAACCAGGCATCACCCACCGCCGGCTGTAGGGGCGCTGACCTGTTATCTCACGTCGTAGGGGCGCTGCTTGCCCCGCCCCGTGCGCGGCCACACCCGCCGGGCCGGGTGACCTGTCATCTCACGTCGTAGGGCGCTGATCGCCGCGCCCCTCTACGCGCGCACGACGCCCCCGTGCGTGCATCACCGCTCGCCTTCGGCGACCCGCTCGCCATGGGGGAGCTGCTCGACCCAGGCGTGTGCGCGGGCACCGTTGACCTCGAGGAAGCCCACCGTGCCGTGGCTGCGCGCCATGTTGCGCGGGAAGGTCGGGCTGCCCGGGTTGACCAGTAGCACGCCGCGCAGCTCCTCGATCTCGGGCACGTGCGTGTGGC
>JAKAMA010000009.1 GCA_021813085.1 Chloroflexota bacterium
GGCGGCACCTGCGCGGCGATCGGCGCGTAGTTCAGGATCGCCTTCACGCCGCAGGCGACGAGCCGGTCGATGACCTCCTGCGCCTGCGCGGCGGGCGTGGCGACGATGCCGATCTCGGCCGGGTGCGCACGGAGCGACGTCTCGAGGTCGGATGCCGGCTGCACGCGCGCGCCGTTGACCTGCTCACCGATGGTGGCCGGATCGGCGTCGAACGCGCCGACGATGCGGAAGCCCTGCGGCGCGAACCCACCGTAGGCGAGAATGGCGCGGCCGAGCTGGCCAACGCCGACGAGCACCATCGTCCACTCGCGGTCGAGGCCGAGGATCTGGCGCAGCTCCTCGAGCAGCCGGGGGACGCTGTAGCCGCGCCCCTGCTTGCCGAAGCGGCCGAAGTAGCTCAGGTCCTTGCGGATCTGGGCGGGGGTGACGCCAAGCTGGGCGCCGAGCTCCTGGGAGCTCACGACCGCGCGGCCGTTGCGGTCGAGCAGCGCGAGCGCCCGGGCGTACACGGGCAGGCGGTCGATCACGACGTCAGGGATCTCGATGGGCATGGAGGCTCCTGCGCGGCGGCGGGGGCGGGAGAAGCCGGGCGATTGCGCAATTTTGCGCAATGTAGCATCGAGTCACCTGTGGGTCAACGAACCAGGGCGCTTGCGAGTGACACCGGGCGGATGCGCCGCGCGGCGTGCGCCCCCGGGGCCGAGAGGCGCGCCCGCCTTCGTGGCCCGCTCGGGGCGGCGGCTGGCGGGGCTACAGCTTCAACGCGAGGATCTCGCGGTGCACCGCGCCGTCGCCCTTGATGTGCACACGGACATCAATGATGCGCACCTTGAGGCGCGAGGGGGCGTCATCGAAGTAGACCTCGTCGCCCTTCTGGAAGCGATACTCGCTGTCCAGCGTCGCCAGGAGCTGGCCCTTCTTCGGCGTGAACGGGTCGGATTCCCAGATCTCTGTCTTCACGGCGGCGTCCTGTTCGCTCCCGCGCCTCACGGCGCCCCGGCGCCTGTCGCGGCGCTTCAGCCTACGACAGCGGCAGGGCGGCGCGCTATTCGTAGCGGAGCGCCTCGGCGATGGGGATGCTCGACGCCTGCCGCGACGGGATGATCGTCATGACGAGCGACGCGAGGAAGGCGAAGAGACCGATGCCGGCGACCTGCAGCCACGGGATGTAGAAGCCGGAGATGGCGTTCGGCGCGAAATCGGCGCCGGTGATCAACTGGTGCGCGAGCAGCAGCCCGAGGCTGATGCCGCTCAGCACTCCGAGCAGCGCGATGAACGACGACTCCATGACGAAGCTGAGCGCGACCGCCGCCTTCGTATAACCGATCGCGCGCAACATGCCGATCTGTTGCCGCCGCTCCACCACGGTGCGGAAGGCGATGACGCCGACGGCGGCGATGCCTACGAAGAGACCGAGCCCCATGAAGCCCTGGATGAGATAGAGGAAGCCCTGGCTGAGCGCCTGCCGCTGGTCGATGATCGTGCGTAGCGCATCGGCCTGCACGCCGTCGAGCAGCAGCGCCTTCTCGATGCCCTTCGCGGCCGCCTGCGCATTGGCGCCGGGCGCGAGCTTCACGAAATCGACGGTGGTCGCCGGGCGCGTGAAGGCCGCGTCGAACGTCTGCTGCGTCAGGAAGAGGCCGGAGAACGTCTCGCTCGCCTGCAGCGTGATGATGCCGATGATCTTGACGCTGCGGGTGGCGCCCGTCGCCGCATCGCGCACCTCCACGGCGATCGGGGCGAAAGTCGTGTCGGCCGAACGCACGCCGCGCAGCCGGAACCGCGAGCCCCCGCCAAAGTTGAAGCCGGCGCCGCCGAGCGACGACGCGTCGATGACGGCGTAACCGGGGTTCTCGGCGAGCGCGCGCCAGACGGCGGCATCCGTCGCGAAGCCGTCCGCGCGCGACTGGAAGGTCACGGCGTTGTGCTGGATGAAGGAAGCACTCATGCCGAGCGTGCGGTAGGGAGCGAAGTCGTACGGCGGCGTGCTGATGCCCGGGCTCGCACCGGGCGGCGGCGCCATCCGCACGTTGGAAGCGCGCGCGTTGGCGACCAGCACGGGGCTCACGTACTTGATCGCCGTTGTATCGAACCCGTTCTTTGCCAGCTCCGCTTTCAGGTCGGGGATGGGGTTGTTCGGGTTCTGCTGTACCTGCACGTCGTAGCCGCCCAGCGCCTCCTTGCTCAAGAAGATGCGGCTGAAGTTCGCGTTCATCGTGGACATCATCACCAGCGCAAAGACGACGAGCGAGATCATGGCGATGGTCATGCCGGTGCGGAATTTGTTCGCGAGCGGGTAGGCGACGGCGGTGCGGATCGAAGGGGTGAGCTTCGAGAAGGCGCCGCCGGAGAACGAGAGCAGGAGCAGCAGCAGGTCCGCGTTGTAGACCAGCACGAAGGTCGACGCCGTGACCATCGCGATGCCGCTCAGGAAGAACATCTCGATGCCGCCGTTCATGCCGCTCGGCGGCAGGTGGTTGCCGGCGCCGACCAGCCAGACGCCGACGAGGAAGACGCCGGCAACCGTGAACACCGGCCGCGATGGCAGGCCGACGAACCGCGCGAGCAGCGCCAGACCGACCGCCAGCAGCGTGATGCCGAGCATGTACGGGAACGCCTGCAGCGATGCGACGCCAAGCCAGAGCAGCAGCGGGCCGCCGACGGCGAAGAGCAGGCCGAAGGCGAGCGACCAGCGCCCCGGCCGCTTGCCGCTGGCATCGGAAATGTCGCGGATGGCGCTGACGATGTTGAGGCTGCTGATCCGCCACGAGGAGAAGGTCACGGTGAGGAACGTCAAGACGACGCCGAGCGCGTACGACACGACCAGGCTGCGCGCCGTCACGTGAAAGACGATGGAGAGGTTGAACTGGCTGAAGAGCGCGGCCATCACACGCACCATCACCAGCGAGACGGCGACGCCGAGCGCGCAGCCCACGGCCGCGGCCATCAGGTTGTACGCCATGCCCTCGGAGAGGAACATCTGCATCAGGTGGCGCCGCTTGGTGCCGATGGCGCGCGTCATCCCCATCTCCATCTTTCGCTCGGCGGCGAGCATGACGAAGATCAGGAAGATCAGCAGCATGCCGGAGGCGATGGAGAAGAGGCCGAGCACGACGAAGAATGCGGTCAGCCCGCTCGCCGCCTTCTCCGCCTGGTTCACCAGGTGCTGCTTGGTGGCATCGGCCTTCCACTTCGTGCCCCCGAGCGCCGCCAGCTTCTGGTTGAGCGCGGCGGTGATCGCGGTCGAGTTCGTGATGCCGCCGTGCACGCCGCCGTTGTTCGAAACCGCGATGAAGTCCACCTCGCCGGGGCGCCTGAACAGCTCCTGCGCGCGCGCGAGGCTCATCGCCATGCCCTGCGGCTGGCCGAACACGGTGCCCGTGAGCACGCGGTCCTTGACGATGGCCTTCACGGTGAAGGTGGTTGGCTTGCCGCCCACGTACACGGTAACCCGGTCGCCGGGCTTTGCGTCGAGCTTGCTGGCGAGCGAGCTGTTGACGTAGACCTCGTCCGGCCCGAGCGCGGCGAGTGACAAGAGGGCGCCGCCTGTGCTCTGGATGTCGGGGAAGCCGGCCATCTGCGCCGGGTCCGCGCCGGCGACGACCGCGCTCCGCTCGGCGAGGCCGCTGCGCTGGTCGGTGACGGGCACGCTGCCGCGCACGACGGGGACGGCGCCATCGATGCCGGGCATGGCCCGGAACGCCTGCGCGAACCGGTCCGCCTGGGCCTGCGGGATGGGCAGCGGCGACACCACCGAGTTCAGGCCGCCCGCGTCGGAGGAGCCTGCCTGCGCCTGCACGGTCTCGTCGATGCTGTGGAGCTGGTCGAAGCCCTCGTTCGTGATGCTGTAGTTGACCGTGTCACCGATGCTGAACGCCGCGGCGATGATCAGCGTGCTCAGCATCAGGCCGACGATGATCAGCGTGGTCTGGGCGCGGCGGCGCGGGATGTTGCGGACGCCGATGAGGAACAGGACGCGGTTGCGCAGCACGACCCAGCCGACGGTCGCCACCGCGATCCCCAGCAGGATCAGCAGCGCGATCATCACGTCGTTCATCGGGATGCCGAAGAGGCTGGTCACGTGCCGCCGCCCGCCTCTTCGCTGACGACCTTTCCATCGCGCATGCGGACGATGCGGTGGCAGCGCGCGGCGACTTCGGGCGCGTGGGTGACGATGACGAAGGTCTGGCCCTCGCGGCGGTTGAGGTCGGCGATCAGGTCCATCACCTCGTCGGCGTTCTCGGTGTCGAGGTCGCCCGTCGGTTCGTCGCCCCAGACGATGGCGGGATTGTTGACGAGCGCGCGGGCGATCGTGACGCGCTGGCGCTGGCCGCCGGAGAGCTGCGCGGGGCGGTGGCGCGCCCACTCGCCGAGGTGCACGAGGTCGAGCGCGGCCTCGGCCTCCTTGCGCGCGACGCTGGCCTTCGTGCCGGACACGAGGAGGGGCAGCTCGACGTTCTCGATCGCGCTGAGGACGGGGAGCAGGTTGTAGAACTGGAAGACGAAGCCCATCTGCTTCGCGCGGAACTCCGTGCGGCGGTTGTCGGACATCTTGTTGATGTCGCCGCCGTTGATCAGGATCAGCCCTTCATCGATCACGTCGAGGCCGCTCATGCAGTTGAGGAGCGTCGTCTTGCCGCAGCCGGATGGCCCCATGATGGCGACCATCTCGCCGCGGGGGACGCTCAGGGAGACGCCGCGCAGGGCGTGGACGACCACCTTGTCGGAGTGGTAGGTCTTGACGACGTCGCGGGCGTCGATGATGAGGTCGGGGGCGGCAGGAGATGGCGCGGGTTGGGGGTACTGGCTGGCGAGCGTCGACAACGGGGCCTCCTGGTCTGCCTTCGCCTGCGGCCGCGGCAGCACCGGCGGACGGGGCGCGTTCATCCACGGTAACAGATCGCGGAGACCGGAATCATCCGCCGGGAAGTGAGGAATCCGCAATGCGGGTTGCCTTGAACATGCCCCGCTCAGGGGGCCAGAACTGGAAGATGGAAGCTGGAGTGTGGAAGGGCGGGACGGGCGATCAGCATTCAACTCGCGCGGGCTGAAGGCCCGCGCTCCGACCGCACGGGCCCGCCTCAGGCGGCGGACGTGACCCGCGCGGGCTGAAAGAAACCCGCGCTACAACGGCTCGCGCTACGTGTGACCAAGCATGTTCATCATTCGCGCGGATGGCGTCGCCGCGCCATGACCATCCGCTAATAGCTGGCGACGAGCGTCTCTTCCTCGGTCGGCAGGCTGCGCTTGATGACGTCCAGGTACTCGAGGGCGACGCCAGCGCCGATGGCGACGCAGTCGATCGGGTTCTCGGCGACCTGGCAGGGAATGCCGGTCTCCTGTGTCAGCAGGATGTCGAGGTGGCGCAGCAGCGCCGTGCCGCCCGTGAGCACGATGCCGCGGTCGATGACGTCGGACGCGAGCTCGGGCGGCGTGCGCTCCAGCACGGTGCGCACGACGGAAACGATAGTCGCGAGCGCGTCCTGGATCGCCGCGGTGACGTCGCTCGTCGAGACGGTGACGGTCTTCGGCAGGCCGCTGATCTGGTCGCGGCCGCGCACGTCCATCTTCAGCTCCTGCTCGAGGGGGACGGCGGCGCCGATCGTGACCTTCATTTCCTCCGCGGTGCGGTCGCCGATCAGCAGGTTATAGCGGCGCTTGACGTAGGCGACGATCGCATCGTCGAGCCGGTCGCCGGCGACGCGGACGCTCTCGCTGACGACGATGCCGTACATCGAGATCACGGCAGCTTCCGTGCGGCCGCCGCCGATGTCCACGACCATGTTGCCGCTGGGCGAGTTGACGGGGATGCGCGCACCGATCGCGGCGGCGAGCGGCTCCGGCACCAGGTGCACGGGGCGGCGGCCGCCGGCCTGCTCCGCCGCATCGCGCACCGCGCGCTGCTCGACGCTGGTGACGCCGGCGGGGATGCAGACCATCACCTCTGGCTTGATCAGGTTCAGGCGGCCGATCACCTTCTGGATGAAGTAGCGCAGCATCGCCTCGGTGATCAGGTAGTCGGCGATGACGCCATCGCGCATCGGCCGGATGACGCTGATGCTGCCGGGGACGCGGCCCATCATCTCCTGCGCCTCGCGCCCGACGGCGACAACGGTGTTATCGCGGTTGGCGAGCGCGACGACGGACGGCTCGTTGATGACGATTCCGCGGCCCTTGACGTAGACCAGCACGTTCGCCGTGCCCAGGTCGACTCCAATCCTCTTGGGTAACATCGATCCTTCTCCCCTCCCGGGTCAGCGCCTCGCGCCGGAGACGCGGACAGGACAACGTGCTGCTGCCATGGCAGCGGGACCGGCGCGCGCGTGCGAGACGACGGGCTCTTCCGGCTCAGGCGCGCTCGATCGAGGCGCCGAGCGCGCGCAGTTTACCATGAAGGTCCTCGTGCGCGCGGTCGATGTGGTAGACATCGCTGATCTCGGTCGTCCCCTCGGCGACGAGCGCGGCGAGCACGCAGGCGCTGCCGGCGCGCACGTCGAGCGCGGTGACGGGGGCGGCGCGAAGCTGGGTCGGGCCGGTAATGATGGCCGTGGTGCCTGTCGCCATGACATTGGCGCCCATCTTGCGCAGCTCGCTGATGTAGAGCAGCCGGTTGTCGAAGACGCGCTCGTGGATCGTGCTCGCGCCCTCGGCCTGGGTCAGGAAGGCCGCGAGCTGCGGCTGCAGGTCGGAGGCGAGGCCCGGATACGGCAGCGCCTGGGCGCTCACGGCGCGGTAGCGCTCGGCGCCGGCGACATGCAGCCCGGCCTCGGTGGCGCGCACGGCTGCCCCTGCCTCCTCCATCTTCCAGAGCAGCGCGTCCAGGTGCTCCGGGACTGCGTCCTCGAGCAGCGCCTCGCCGCGGGTGATCGCCGCGGCCAGCGCGAAGGTCCCGGCTTCGAGCCGGTCCGGGATGACGCGGTGCTCGACGCCGCCGAGCGCGCGGGCGCCCTCGATGCGCACGACGTTCGACCCGGCACCGACGATGTTCGCGCCCATCGCGTTCAGCATCTGCGCCAGGCTGGCGATCTCGGGCTCGCTCGCCGCGTTGATGATCGTCGTGGCGCCATCGGCGAGCGTCGCGGCAAGCATGACGTTGAGCGTGCCCATGACACTCGGGTAGTCGAGCAGCACGCGGCCGGCGCGCAGGGGGCTGTCGAGGCGCACGTCGAAGGCCTGGCCGTCCTCTTCGACGGTGGCGCCGAGCATGCGGAAGCCGGCGAGGTGCACGTCGAGCGGGCGGATGCCGATGGCGTCACCGCCGGGTGGCGGGCAGGAAGCGCGGCCCATGCGGGCGAGGAGCGGCCCCATGACGAGGAAGCTGGCCCGGAGCTGGGCGGCGAGACGGGCCGGCACCTCGAAGCGCGACAGGTCCGCCGCGTTGATGCGGAGCGTGTGCGGCGCCGGGTGTTCCACCGTGGCCCCGAGGTGCGCGAGGATCTCCTCCATCTGCCGCACGTCGCCGATCTCGGGCACGTTGTGCAGCACGACGTCGGAGGCGGTAAGGAGCGCGGCCGCCATCGCGTAGTCGGCGCCGTTCTTGGAGCCGCTGATGTGCACTCGGCCGTGCAGCCGGTGACCGCCGGTGATCCGATACTTCGCAGATTCGCGCGGCATCGGCGACAGCATAGCCGATCGCCGCTGGTGCGAACCGCAGCGGGCGCCGAGAGCAACGCCCGGGCGCCGGACCGGGGCGCGACAAGCGGACCGGGCGCGGCAAGCGGCGCCCCTACGTGGAGGCATCGAGAACAACAGCACCGAACGGCGCGGTGCGTGGGGCCGGCACCGGCCACAGTACGCAGAGGGCGCGGCAAGCGGCGCCCCTACGTCACGAGCCCGGCGATCTGCGGGTAGTGGGCGCCGAGGACGGCATCAGCGGGGGCGCCGCACCACCCTTCGAGCAGGGTCGCGTAGACGGAGCGGAAGTCCGTGGTGAACTTCAGGTTGCCGTGATCGAGGCTCGTCAGCGACGGCGCCTCGCCGTACAGCCCGCCCCTGACGCTGCCGCCGACGAGGAACATCGGCGCGGCGGTGCCGTGGTCGGTGCCCTGGCTCGCGTTCTCCTGCACACGGCGGCCGAACTCGGACCAGGTCATCGTCAGCACGTCGCCGTCCTTGCCGTATGACGCGAGGTCGGCGTAGAAGGCGGCGAGCGCGTCGCCGACATCGCCGAGCAGCCTCTCCTGCTCCGGCTGCTGGGCGGAGTGCGTGTCGAAGCCGCCGAGCGTGATGTGCGCGACGCGCAGCTTCGCCCCGCTGGCGATCACCTGCGAAACGAGCTTGAGCCCGCTCGCGAGCGAGGTCTCCGGGTACGCCACGGTGGGGGTGTGCGCGGTCGCGGCGGCGTCGACGGCCTGCGAGCTGGATACGGCGTCGCCGGCCGTGCTCTCGAGCAGCGCGGCGTACGGCGTGTCCTTCGGGAACTGCTCGTACATCTTGAGCAGCGCGGTCTGCCGCCGGTGCGCCTCCGCCTCGTCCGGGGCCAGGCGCTGGAAGCCGTAGGCGTTTGCGCTCGGGGCGGCGACAGTGGGCGCGTTGGCCGCGTACAGCTCCGGCGCCACGAACTGGCCGACGTTGAAGCCGTGCAGCGGGTCGTGCTCCTCTGCCTCGAGACGGTCGAGGTAGCCGGCGAGCCATCCCTCGCCGTTCGCTGCCTGCTGGCCGGCGTTCTCCCAGATCAGCATGGACTGGAAGTGCGAGAGGTTCGGATCCGGGTAACCGACACCCTGCACCACCGCGAGCTTCTTGCTGTCCCACAGCTTCTTCAGCCCCGCGAGCTTCGGGTGCAGGCCGACCTTGTCATCGAGGGGCAGCACGGCATCCGCCTTGACGCCGATCGACGGGCGCGCCTTCGCGTAGGCGGGGTCGCGATACGGCACGACGGTGTTCAGCCCGTCGTTGCCGCCGGCGAACTGCAGGATGACGAGCGTGCGCGCCGGCAGCGTGTCCGCTTCGGCGTCCGAGGCGCGGATGGCAAACGCGCCCCTGAACACCGGCGGCAGCATCGCGTGCATGCTGCCCAGGGTGACGAGCGCCACGCCCTTCTTCACGAAATCGCGCCTGGTGATCATCGTACGCCTCCTCAGGCGAGCTGGTACTCCGGGGACGCGAGCAGCAGGGCGGCCAGGCCGCGCAGGCGCTCGTCCCGTTGGGCGGACGGGAGTGTCGCGAAGCCGCCACCCGTCTCCAGGTAGTCCTTGAGCGTCGACCGCACCGCGGCGCTGATCTGTCCGTCGACGGTGAGCGTCGCAACCTGGGCGATCGCGTCGTCGGCCGAGGACGGCGGGGATGCGAAGAGCGGCGCGGCCCCGGCGGCCTGCGCCGGCGTCGTGCGCTTCGGGGCGCCGGCGTTGATCAGGGCGGCGGCGAAGTTCACGCGCGCGAACCACGTGCTGGTGCCGATCCACGTGCGCCCGCCCGGCCAGCCGGCGACGTTCGGCGGGTTGAAGAGCACCTGTCCCATCAGCCGGCTCGCACCCGCGAGCGCGCGCCCGTTGCTCTCCACACCAAGCAGCCGGGCCGCGCCGACGACGTAGTCCGTCGGGCTCTTGACGATCGCCCGGTACGCCTGCGGCGCGTAGAACGCGTCCGACGTGAGGATGGCGCGCACGACGGCCCTCGTGTCGAAGCCGCTGCTGCGTGCGACGTCGGCGATCGGCTTGAGCGTCGCAGCGTCCGGCGCGGGGTAGGCGAAGAACTCAAACAGCTTGCGGGCGAAGTGGTCCCCCGCGACGGGCTGCTTGAGGATGATGTCGACGATGCTGTCCGCGTCCCAGTTGCCTGTCTGGCCCAGGAACGTCTTCTCGCCGTCGTCGTGCTGCGCCGGGCGAAAGACGAACGTGCAATCGGCGCGGTCCAGCGAGTAGCCGGTGTGCGCGCGCGCCGATTCGCGCACGTCCTGTTCGGTGTAGTTTCCGACGCCCAGGGTGAACAGCTCCATGAGCTCGCGCGGGTAGTTCTCGTTCGGGTGGCCCTTGCGGCTCGTCTCGATGTCGAGCCAGAGCATCATCGCGGGGTCGCGCACGACGGCCTTGAGCAGCACGTCGAGCTTGTCGAACGCGTGCGCGCGGAAGAGCTTGTTCTGGTTGAGCAGCAGCGGCGCCCCCTTCGCGCCGGTCTTCGCCAGGCCGCTGGTCAGCAGGCCGTGCCAGAACAGCGTCATCCGCTCGAGCATCGGCCGCCGGGTGAGCGTCATGCGCGCGAGCCACCAGGAGATGATGCCCTGCGGCTTCCGCAAGTCCAGCGCGAACGAGGCCAGTTTCGCCTCCGCTGCGCTGTCATCGACGGCGGCCGTGTCGAGCAACTGATCGACGACGTGGTCGAGCGGCTGGCCCGAGAAGCGCTGGACGTCGGCGGGGAGCACGGCGAACGTCGTGCGCCGCAGCAGGTGGCGGAGGCGCAGATCGGCCGTGGCCAGGGGGTCCGACTGCGCGCCCGGCGTCGTTTGCGGCAGCGCGCCCGGCTTGATCGCCGTACGCTTGGCGCCGCCCCCGCCGCGCTCGTGCAGGACGACGGCGGACGCGCCGCCAGCAGTGAGCACGGCGGCCGTCGCCGCCGCGCCGCCGAGGAAGCGCCTGCGGGTGATACGCACGCGGGCCGCACGAGACTCGCGCATCACGTCCTCCGCGCACATCATCGGCGACCGGCATCGGGATTGCATTGGTGGGCCGTGAAGGGCGCGTAAACACTCCGAAAACTTGTCGGGTTGACATCGGCGCTCCGACGGTGTTCCCAATCGCCTTCACACCGGCGACAATCAGACCATGACGCGATCCGCGCGCGCGCCACTGCGCATCGACCTCGCCGGCGGCTGGACCGACGTGCCGGCCTTCGCCGACGCGGAGGGTGGGGCCGTCGTCAACGTCACCATCGACAAGTACGTGCGCGCCACGGTAGACAAGGCGGGGGCGATCGCGTACGCGCGCGACGTCGCCGCGGGTGGGCTGGGCGCGTCCGCAGGCGAGCACGTGTTGACGGCGGCGCTGCGCCATCCGGACGCGGACCTCGACGAGATCGCCGAGGCAGCGTTCGCCGCGGAATCGGCCGAAGGCGTGGTGGGCGGGCGGCAAGACCAGTACGCCGCCTGCTACGGCGGCCTGAACTCGATGACGTTCCCCTCGGCCGAGCAGCGCAAGATCGAGCGCGCCCGCGCGCACACAGATGTTCTCCCCGTGCGCATCGAGCGGCTGCCGCTGCCGGAGGCCGCGCTGAGCGCGCTTGAGCAGCGGCTCGTGCTGGTCGACAGCGGCGTCTCGCGCCTGTCCGGCGAGATCCACGCGCACGTCTGGTCGGCGTACGCGCGCCACGACGACGACGTCACCGGCGCCCTGCTGGCGCTCAGGCAGTACGCCCGGGCGATGCGCGACGCGCTCCTCGCGAGCGACTTCGGCGGCGTGCGCCACGTGATCAACGAGAACTGGACGCAGCAGAAGCGGCTGCATCCGAGCGTCACGAACGAGACCATCGACGCGATCTTCGAGCTGGCGACGGCGAACGGTGCGACGGCGGGCAAGGCGTGCGGTGCGGGCGGCGGCGGCGCGCTCCTCTTCTACGCGTCGAGCGCGGAAGGCGCGGCGGGGCTGCGCCGCGCACTCGCGGCGGCAGGGATCACCGTGATCGCGTTCGCGTTCGACATGGAGGGGCTGGTCGACGAGGAGTAGGCCCTCCGGCGGGGCGGCGTCAGAGGCGATGCAAACGCCTTCCGCGCTGCCCCGAGGACGGTGGGCGATGCTCAACGCCTCTCGTCGCGTTCACGTACATGTACGCGAACCTGGGAGCAGGCGCGTGGCGTCAGACCAGCGTCTCGTCGTAGACGATTTCGCCGGCGCGGATCAGGTCGCGGTACCAGTAGCCGCTGTCCTTGACCGTGCGCTTCTGGCCGTCCTCGAAGTCGACATCGATGATCCCGAACCGCTGACTGAAGCCCATCGCCCACTCGAAGTTGTCGATGAGCGTCCACGTGTAATAGCCGCGCACGTCGGCACCCTCGTCGAGCGCGCGCCCGACCTGGCCGATGTAGCCCTTGTAGAAGTCGATGCGGCGGTCGTCGTGTACGCGGCCATCGGGCCCCGGGCGGTCGCCGAAGGAGCAACCGTTTTCGGTGATGTAGATCGGCGGGCGGCCGTAGTCCTTCGAGACGCGCATGATCATCCGGTAGATCGCCGCGGGCCAGATCTCCCAGTGGAACTCGGTGCGCGGGCCCGGGCCCTGCATCTGCCGGAGACCGAGGTTGGGTTCGCCCGGCTCCGCGGCGACGATGCTGCGCGAGTAGAGGTTGATGCCGACGAAGTCGAGCGGCTCCCGGAGCGCCTCCATGTCGCCGGGGCGGATGTCCATCCGCGCCAGGGCCTTCTCCTGGTCGACGTACGCGTGCGGGTACTCACCCTTCATGATCGGGCGCAGGAACCAGTCGTTGGCGAACGCGTGCTGGCGCTCGGCCGCGGCGATGTCCTCCGCGCTGTCCGATGCGGGGTAAGCCGCACTCATGCTGAACGCCGAGCCGATGGCGTCCGCGGTGCCGGCGGCGCGCATCGCCCGCGCGGCGGAGGCGTGCGCGAGGTTGACGATGTGCGATGCCCGCATCGCCTGCGAGGCGTCGCGGATGGCGGGGGCGTGGTTGCCGTACAGGTAGCCCATGAACACGAACACCCACGGCTCATTGAAGATCATCCAGTGCTTGACGCGGTCGCCCAGCGCCTCGATGCACGTGCGGGCGTACGCCGTGAACTGCTCGATGATGTCGCGGTTCGTCCAGCCGCCGGCGTCCTGGAGCGCCTGCGGCAGGTCCCAGTGGTACAGCGTCGGGAACGGGCGGATGCCGTTCGCGAGCAGCTCGTCGACCAGGCGGTTGTAGTAGTCGAGGCCGGCCTGGTTGAGCCTTCCCGTGCCTTCGGGGAAGATGCGCGGCCAGGCGATGCTGAAGCGGTAGCCGGTCTGGCCCAGCTCCTTCATCAGCGCGACGTCTTCCCTGTAGCGGTGATACTGGTCGGACGCGACGTCACCCGTGTCGCCGTTGAGGACGCGGCCCTCGGTGTGGCTGAAGCGGTCCCAGATCGACTCGCCGCGGCCGTCTTCCTTCACGGCGCCTTCGACCTGGTACGACGCGGTCGCCGTGCCCCACTCGAAGCCTGCCGGGAACTTCACCGTCTTCATTGCACGCACCTCCGCTGTCCGGCCGCAATCGCCGGCACCGGACGTCCTCGCGGCCACCGCCGTCGCCGCGGGCATCGCGAGTGTATGCGGGCACGGCGGCAGGCGGAAGCCTCGGGCCTGCGCGCTATGATGAGCGCGGCAGGAGCGCGGCAGGAGCGCGGAGCGATGGTGGAAGTGAGCGTCACCGGCGGCCAGGTGCGGTTCGAGGTGATCGGGCTCGACAAGTTCTGGGCGTTCAAGAGCCGCATCGACGTGCCCGCCCACAGCATCACGGGCGCGCGCCACGACCCGGAGGCGGCGCGCCGGCCGCGGGGCTGGCGGCTGCCGGGCACCAGCGTCCCGGGCATCGTGCGCGCGGGCTCGTACTACGGGCAGGGCCAGCGGGTCTTCTGGGACGTGTGGTACGGCCACCTGGAGCGCGTGATCGTCGTCGAGCTGGAGGGGCAGCGCTACAGCCGGCTGATCATCGAGGTGCCCGACCCCGCGGCGGCGCTACGGACGATCGAGGCCGCGCGTGCGGGGGCGGCGTAGCAAGGCGTTCTTCCTCAGCATGCCGGTGGCGACCCCTCCGCACTGGCCCACCGCTCCAGCTCTTCGTCGATGTAGAGTGTGCCCTGCTCATCCGTGTAGAAGAGGCGCCGGAACGGGATGCCGTGCTCGCGGAAGCGGCCGCCGCCGCCTTCGTGCCGCTCGACGACGGCCATCACCAGCACGACCTCGCAGCCCTCCGCGTCGATCGCCTCGACCGCCTTCATCGCCGAGCCGCCCTGCGTCACCGTATCCTCGACGACCGCCACCCTGCGGCCCGGCCGCACGAGCGGTCCCTCGTCTTCAGCGACGGACTGCGAGATCGCGGACTTCGCTTGCGGCCCGTGGTCCTTCGGCTGCGGCCGCACGAAGAACGTCGGCAGCGTGCGGCCCTGTCCGAGCGCGGCCGCGGCGACGGCGCTGGCCAGCGCGATGCAGCCCATCGCCATGCCCCCGACCGCCTCGGCGCCGGAGCCGATGACGGCGGGCGCCATGAACCGGCCGATGAGGCTAGCGTACACCGGGTGCAGCGTCAGCACGCGCACGTCGGCGTAGTAGGTGCTCCAGCCGCCGGACGCAAGCTGCACCGGCCGCGGCTGGACGGCGATGGCGTACCGCTCAACGGCGGACTTGAGCTGCTGGAGGTCGTCGTGCAGGGTCACCGCGTCGTGCGCTCCTTGCGGCTCCGCGCAGCGGCAGACGGGGTACGGCGCGAGGGATCGGCCGCGGGTCTGGCGAGTACCGCAACGCGACGCTTCCCAGACGCGCCGTACGGCGGCGCGGCGACGGGACGCGGGCGCAGGCGCAGCTCAACCTTCATCTCCAGCGCGTTCGCCACCCGCACGAGGGTCTTCATGGTAAGGTTTTCATGGCTGCTGAGGAGCTTGGTGACGAACGCACGGGAGGTGCCCAGCCGCTCGGCCAACTCGCTGCGGGTGATGCCCTGTCCCTGCATCGCAGCCCAGATCTGCTCTTCGAGGTCAAGCAGCAACCATTCGAGTTCGAACTCCGGGGTGTGCTGGTTCGCTTCCGTATCGGCCCGGATTCGTTCTACTGCATCCATCGCGGATCCGGCACACGCCCGTTGTTCACGATGAGCACAACCTGCCAGCCGTTGTCGTACAAGACGCGCGGTGCTGTTGTCATTGTTAACCTATAGGTGAACTACTGTCAAGCTCACTCGCTCGCTGCCAGCCTCGCCCCACGCGACTCCTATCCTGCCTGGGCGCGGCGGCCGTGCTCGCGCGCGAGGCGGTCGAAGGCCGCCCACTCGAGCACGAAGCCGTGGCGCTTATGTGCGGGCGTCCACAGCAGCGCGCCCTTGCTGATCCCGAGCGTGCCGAGTAGATCGCCGTCCTCGCGCACCGCGATCTCGATGTCGCTGTTGCCCACCCGGCGCTCGGGGATCCGGAACGTCACGTTGTGCGCCATGGCTGCTCCCTCCCGTCGTGGCCGCGCCGGCCGTACGGCCCGTCCGGGCGGCACTACTCCCAGAGTGCTCGCTGCGGGGCGGGGGCGGCGGCCCGGGGCTCGATGCCGAGGTGTTCGTACGCGCGGCGGGTCGCCTGGCGGCCGCGCGGCGTGCGCTGGATGAAGCCGAGCTGCAAGAGATACGGCTCGTACACGTCCATGATCGTGTCGGCGTCCTCGGAGATCGACGCCGCGATCGTCTCCAGCCCGACGGGCCCGCCCTCGAACTTCTCGATGATCGTGCGGAGGACACGCTCGTCCACGTGATCGAGCCCCAGCTCGTCGATCTCGAGCCGCGCGAGCGCGTCGGCGGCGACGGCGGCGGTGATGGAGCCGTCGGCCTTCACCTGCGCGTAATCGCGCACCCGGCGCAGGAGCCGGTTGGCGACGCGCGGCGTCCCCCGCGCGCGCCGCGCGATCGCCGTTGTGCCGCCGGCGTCGACAGGCACACCGAGGATCGACGCGGAACGGCGGATGATCTGCGAGAGGGCATCGACGTCGTGGAAGTCGAGCCGGTAGACGCCGCCGAAGCGGTCGCGGAGCGGCGGAGACATCATCGCGTAGCGCGTCGTCGCGCCGATCAGCGTGAACGGCTTGATGGCGAGGCGGATCGAGCGCGCGCCGGGCCCCTTGCCGGTCACCCAGTCGATCGCCGACTCCTCGAGCGCGGGGTAGAGGAACTCCTCGACGATGCGGGACAGGCGGTGGATCTCGTCGATGAACAGCACGTCGCCGGGCTGGAGGCTGGTCAGGACCGCCGCCAGGTCACCGATGC
>JAKAMA010000312.1:0-1636 GCA_021813085.1 Chloroflexota bacterium
GCCGCATCCTGCGCTATATCGCTTGGCGAAACCGCCACCACGACGTCGCCCCCTGCCCGCTCGCCAATTTCCGGTCCATCAAGTTGGATCGGCACTAGCTGGTGTGTCCCGCACCGTACCGCCTGCCCGCCGCAGCGGCCACCGCGCCGCCGCCGCGCGTCTGCGTGGCGATGGGGCTCAGCGCTGCCTGCTTGGGCGCCGCCTTCCGACCTCCCGCTTCCAGCGTCTCAGCTCCCGCCTCCCGCCTCGTACCACACCGTCCGCCCGTCCGTCTCGAATCGCACCGCTCCGTCGGCCGCGGTCGTCAGCACCGGCCCGTACTCCTCGAGCCGCGCGATGACCTCGGGACGTGGGTGGCTGAACCGGTTGTCGCGCCCGGCGGACACCACCGACAGCCGCGGCCTCACCGCGTCCAGGAAGGCGCGGCTGCTCGACGTCGCGCTGCCGTGGTGCGCCACCTTCAGCACGTCCGCGCGCAGGTCTACGCCGTCCGCGATCAGCGCGCGCTCCGCCTCCGCCTCGATGTCCGCCGTCATCAGGAAGCGCACGCCGCCCCAGCTCACCCGTACCACCGCGCCGGTGTTGTTGAGTTGCTGGTCCGCCGCTTCCGCGTCGTCCGGCCCGAGCACGTCGAGCCGCGCGCCTCGTCCGAGGTCGATGCTCATCCCCTGCCGCGCCGTCTCGACCGGCGTGCCTTCTGACCGCACGGCATCAAGCCACGCGCGGTATGCCGCCGACCGCTGCACACCGGGCCCGGCGAGCACGCACCGCACATCGTAGCGGTCCAGCACGTCGAGCAAGCCCGTCAGGTGGTCGGCTTGCGGATGCGTCAGCACCACCAGCTCGATCGCGCGGTCGTACCACGGGAGCGCGTCGCCCAGCCCGCGCAGCACCGCGCGCCCCGGCCCGCCGTCGATCAGCACGTCGCGCCCGTCCGGCGTCCGCACAAGGATCGCGTCGCCCTGGCCGACGTCCAGCACGGTCACCCGCAGCCGCGCCGGCGGCGACGGCCACAGCAGCACCCCGACGCTCACCGCCAGGACGAGCGCGGGCACGCCCACGGCGGCGATCAGGGCGCGATGCCGCATCGGACGCGACTCCGCGAGCGGCGCCGCTTCGCCGGGACGCGCGTAGCGCAGCGCGAAAAACGCCAGCAGCGTGATCGCCGTGTACGTCGTGGCCGCCCACGGCGACGTGTAGCCGCCGAACGACAGCGCGGCGTGCGGCACCGATGCCAGCCGGTGGGCGACGATCAGCCAGTACGACAGCAGGTAGTAGGCGGGCGCCGCGGCGGCGAGGTGCAGGTGCGGGACCATGCCGCCAATCGCCGCCACCAGTGACGAGAGCAGAATGAACGGGAACGCCGGCACCACCAACAGGTTCGCCGGCACCGCCACGAGCGACAGCCGGCCAAAGTTCAGCGCCACCAGCGGCTCCGTCGCGACGATCGCGGCGAGCGTCACCGACAGCGGCTCCGCGAAGAACGTCCCCAGCGGCCGCGGCACCTCGTCGCGCCGCAAGAGCCATGCGACTCCTTCGATGATCCAGCGCCGCAGCGGCGACGCGAGATAGACGATGCCCGCCGTCGCCGCGAAGCTGAGCTGGAACGACACATCGCGCACGACCGGCGGGTCGA
>JAKAMA010000312.1:1646-3520 GCA_021813085.1 Chloroflexota bacterium
TCAGCGCCGCAGCGAACAGGATCGACGTCAGCCCGTGCGTCGGCCGGCCGCTGAGCTGCGCCACCACGAGCAACAGCCCCATGATCGTCGCCCGCAGCACCGGCGGCGACGCGCCGACGAGCAGCGCGTACGCGACCACCGCCACCACGGACAACGCGAGCGCGCGCCGCCGTCCGACGATCCACGCCAGCGCCAACGTCACGAACGCCGACACCAGCACGACGTTCTCACCAGACACGACGACCAGGTGCGACGTGTTCGTCGCGTTCAGGTCGCCGCTGACGTCGCGCGGCAGCGCCGACCGCTGGCCCAGGAGCACGCCCTGCGCCAGCGACGCCTGCGGCTCCGGCAGCGAGAGCGCGAGCGCGTGCGAGAGGCGTCGCCGGATTGCCAGCGTCAGCCCCGTCAGCGGCGCGTCGTCCTCGTGCCCGATCAGGCGCGCCGCCGGGTACTGCATCGTGCTCTGGATACCGCGCCGGTCGAGGTACGCCGCGTAGTCGAAGCCGCCGGTGCCCTTCGGCGTGTTCAGCTTGCCTTCGAGCTCCAGCACGTCGCCGGAGCGATAGCGCGGCAGCAGCTCCGTGCGTACCAGCACCCCGCCCGCCGCCCGCCGCCAGGCGCCGTCGAGCTGCAGCGCCCGCACCCGCACGCTGACCTGCTGCGACGTGTCGCCCTGCTGAGGGTCGCCCGCGACGACGCCGCGCAGGCGCATCGCCACGCCGTCGTTGTAGTGCAGGGCCGCACGCCCGTCGTGCGACGGGCGTGCCTCCTCGAAGCGCAGCGCCGCGCCCGCGAATGCGAGCGTCACCGCTACGCCGACGAGCAGCGTGCCCCGGCCCGGGCGCGCCAGCGCGAGGGCGAGCGTGGCCGCCGCGACCGCGAACGCCAGCGGCCAGGCGCCGCGCCCCAGCATCGCCGAAGCAGTGATGCCCGCCAGCCACGCCGCCGCCAGCCACGCAAGGATCATCTGGCCTCATCGAGCGCGGCCTCGCGCTCCCTCGCCCGCCGGGCGGCCCGTCTGGGCTGCTCGCGCTTCCGTGAATCTGGCCCGTACCGTAGCATGATGCGGCCTTGTGGTGGTCGCCGGGTGGGCCTTCTGCCCGCGCCGACACGCACCGCACGCTTGACCGGCGGCTCGCACCGAAGGACGCGCAACCCATGACGCAAGCCATCATCGAATCCGCACGCGCCCAGGGCCGTACGCTGCTCACCGAGATCGAGGCCAAGCAGGTGCTCGAAGAGGCCGGCATCCGCGTCTCGCCCGCGCGGCTCGCGAAGACGGCCGGCGAGGCGGCCAAGATCGCCGAAGGCCTCGGCTACCCGGTCGTGCTCAAGGTCGTCTCCCCCCAGATCACCCACAAGTCCGATGTCGGCGGCGTCGAGCTGGACCTCGCGTCCGCCGGCGACGTGCGCGCCGCCTTCGACCGCATCGTCGCCGCGGCCAGGCAGCACGCGCCCGATGCCACGATCGATGGCGTCGCCGTGCAGCGCATGGAGCCGCCGGGCATCGAGGTGATCGTCGGTATGACGAAGGACCCGCAGTTCGGCCCCGTGCTCATGTTCGGGCTCGGCGGCATCCTCGTCGAAGTACTGAAGGACGTCGCGTTCCGCGTCGTGCCGCTCACAGAGCGCGACGCCCGGCAGATGGTCCACGAGATCAAAGGCTACCCGCTGCTCGAGGGCTACCGCGGCCACGAACCCGCCGATGTCGCGAAGCTCGAGCAGCTCGTCATGCAGGTGTCCGCGTTCGTCGAGCAGCACCCCGAAGTCGCCGAGCTCGACCTCAATCCCGTCTTCGCCTACAAGGACGGCGCCATCGCCGTCGACGCGCGGATCGTGCTCGCGGACGGCGCATGAGCGGCGTGCGTTCGAAC
>JAKAMA010000010.1 GCA_021813085.1 Chloroflexota bacterium
GCCGCGCTCGTCGACGCGCCGGCGCAGCTCGCGTTCGGGCGCGCCAAACGCGACGCCCTGCCGCGTACCTGCCGCGCGTGCCCGGTCCTGTCCGTCTGCAACGGCGGCTGTCCGAAGGACCGGTCCGCGGCCACGGCCGACGGTGAGCCCGGCCTCAACTACCTCTGCGCCGGCTATCGGCAGTTCTTCCAGCACGCCGCGCCGTACATGCGGCGCATGGTGGAGTTGACGCGCCTCCGCCGGCCCGCCGGGGCAATCATGGCGGAGGTCAGGGAGACGGAGGCGCACGGCGAGCGCGCGTGGCGCCGGGCGCCGCGCAACGGCCCGTGCCCCTGCGGGAGCGGGCGAAAGTACAAGCACTGCTGCCTGGCGGCGCGCGGCCCTCGCTGAGCCGGCCGCGCGCCAAGCAGGCGACGGCGGGTCAGCGGGGCCCTGGCGGCGGAAGCAACACACCGGGATTGAGCAGCCCGTCGGGGTCAAGGGCGCGCTTGAGGTCCCGCAGGAGCGCGACGCCGGCGTCGCCGATCTCGTCGACGAGCCAGTTGCGGCGCACCCGGCCGATGCCGTGGTGGTGCGCGATGCCGGCGCCGGCGGCGACGCTGGCGTTCATCGTGCGCTCCCAGCACGCGCGGTACGCCGCCGGCATGCGCTCGCGCTCTTCGACGCGCACGGCGAAGGTAAAGTAGAAGTTGGTGCCGGAACGGTACGAGTGGCTGGTGTGCGCCGAGGCCATGAGGATCCCCGGGACGTGGCGCAGGGAGCGGGTCACGTCGGCGTACAGGCGCGGCGCAAGATCCCACGTGCAGGCGACCTCGATCGTGTCGACGACCAGGCCCTGCTCGTTCAGCTCGCGGAAGGAGGGGACGCTGTTGCGGTGCTCCAGCCAGTGGCCCACGCAGGCGACGTCCGCCTCGTCGCCGCCGGCGGCGGCGCTCAATGCGGCGACGGCTTCGACCTCTTCCTTCACCGCGGACGCCGGGCCCTCGTGCAGGAGGATCAGCAGGCTCCGCCCCGCGGGACACCAGGCCGCGAAGGTGCGCTGCGACTCGAGCGCGTCGTACAGCCGAACCACCGGCGGCCGCCAGCCGGCGCGCATGATCCGCCTGATCGCCTCGATGCCGTCGTCGAAGGCCGCGAAGTGGGACGCCTGCCCGACCGACGCCTCCGGCAACGGGCGTAGCGAGAACGTCACCTCGGTGATCACGCCGAGCGTGCCCTCGCTGCCCATGAAGACCTGGCGCAGATCGGGGCCGGCCGCGGCGCGCGGCGTCTCGCGTGTGCGCAACACGGACCCGTCCGGCAGGACGACTTCGAGCGCCAGAACCAGATCCTCGATCGACCCGTAGCCGGTCGAGTACTGGCCCGAGGCGCGCGTGGCGACCCAGCCGCCGACGGTGGACAGGGCGACCGACTGGGGCCAGTGGCCGATCGTCAGGCCGTCCTGGCGCACACGCTCCTCGGCGTCGATGCCGAGCGTGCCGGCGCGGAAGCATGCGGTGAGGTTGTGGTCGCTGAGCCGCACCAGCCCCTCGAGCCCGCGCGTGGACAGCACGACGCTCTCAGGGGTCGCCTCGATGGCCCCGCAGACGCCCGAGGCGCCGCCGAACGGGATGACGGCGGCGTGTCCGGCGCGGCAGATGCGCAGCGTCTGCGCGACGTCCTCCGTCGACCTCGCGCGCACGACGGCGCGCGGCGGCGGCGCCCCCCTGCCGAGGAGGTCGTGGATCTCCGCCAGCGCCCAGTAGTCGCGCCGGTGCGCGGCGAGCGTCTCCGGGTCCGTCAGGACGCGGTCGCCGAGCGCGGCGCGCAAGGCTGCGACGATATCGCTCATGCGGCGGCTCCGCCGAAGCGCAGGTCTGCGGCCAGGCGTCCGCGCGTCCGCTCGACCTCATCACCGGTCCGCTGCGGGCTCCAGCCCAGCAGCTCCGCCATGCGCCTCGCCAGCGGCTCGACGCTGCGGCGCGCCGCCTCGGGCTCGTAGAGCGCGACGCGCGTGCGCCGGTAGACCACATCTTCGACCCGCACGGCGCCCTCCTTCAACACACTCCAGTCGACCTCTCCCGTGAGCAGCGGGACACCTTCCGCCAGCGGCGCGGCGCCGAGCCGGGCGACGGCGGGCGCCTCGCAGCCGTACAGCCGCGCCAGCCGGGAGGCGACGGCGCCATCGACGCCGAACTCCTCGACGAGGGATCGCGCCAGGCCGTCCAGGTCGCCGTCGAACGCACCGCCGGGCAGCGGGCCCTCTTCGGCACGGGGCAGCTCCCGTCCCAGCACGCGCGCGACGGTGCCGAGGACCCGCTCGACGGTGGGCCGATACCCCGTCAGCTTGCCGCCGGCAACCGTCACCACGCCGGCGCGGCCCAACCGCACCTCGTCGCTGCGTGAGACGTCGGCTGGCTTCTTTCCCGGCTGGGCCACCAGCGGCCGCAGTCCCGACCACGCCGCGGTCACGTCGCCCGGCCCCGGCGGGTCGATGGACAGGTACCGCGCGAGCGGCTCCAGAAGGTATGCGACGTCCTCAGTCGAGATCTCCGGCCACACCCGCGGGCCCTGCGTCCACGTGGTGTCCGTGGTACCGATGAACACCACGTCGCGCTGCGGGATGGCGAAGATCGAGCGCCCGTCGCGGGTGCGCATGACGACGATGTTGCGCAGGGGCAGGCGCGAGGCCGGCAGCACGACGTGCACGCCCTTCGAGAGGTGCAACTGCACCGGGGCGTCCGGCTCCTCCAGGCGGCGCACCGCATCGACCCACGGGCCCGCGGCGTTGACGACGCAGTGCGCGCGCACGCGGACGCGCCGGCCGGAGAGCGCGCACGCCGCCTCCACACCGATGGCGCGTCCGTCCTCGACGAGGATCCCGTCGACGGGCGCATGGTTGAGCAGGCGCGCGCCGCTCGCAGCCGCGGCGCGCAGGTTGGCGACGACCAGCCGTGCGTCGTCGGTGAGGTACTCGCGAAAGGCGCAGGCGTACGGAAACCGCGTACGGTCGAGCAGCGGCTCCTCCCGTTCGAGGTCGCGGCCCGACCAACCGTGATGCAGGTCGGCACGCCCGACCGCGCCCAGCCGCTCGTACAGGGTCACGCCCGCCCGGTACGCGAGCAAGGCGGCGCGTGATTGCACGGGGAGCACCATCCAGCGGCGCTCGGCCAGGTGCGGCGCCAGCCGGAAGACCGCCTTCCGTTCCAACGCCGTCTCGCGCACGAGCCTCACCTCGCCCTTCGCCAGGTAGCGCAGGCCACCGTGGATGAGCTTGGACGAGCGGCTCGAGGTGCCGGAAGCGAAGTCCTCGGCTTCCAGCAGCGCCACCGAGAGGCCGCCCAGCCCCGCCCGGCGCGCCAGGCCCGCGCCGGTGATGCCGCCGCCGATCACCGCCAGGTCGAAGCGCTCCGTCTCCAGCGCCCGCAGCGTGGCCTCGCGGTCGAGCGTGGAGATCACCGGGCCATCGGACATCGCGTCGCCACCTGGCCGCCGGCGGACGCGCCGCGGGCGGCATCGCGCCCGGCGAGCCGCCGGAGCCGCTGACTGCCCGGGAGGATCCCGCGCCAGGCGCATGGAACCGCAGACGCGCAGCCGGCGCAAGCTGCGCCGGGCCGGGCGGGTGCATTGCGCGGCCAGAATCCACGCGCCTACAATGCTGTCCGCAGCGAGAGGGATCACCGGCGACGTCTCCCGGTGGGCCGCCCCGGTCGCCTCCTGCACCGAACGCCTGCGACGCAGGGAGCGATCGAAAAGTGGAGCGCTGGCAGACCCGCATCGACACAACCTCCGAGAGCTTCCGGGCGAACCGCGAAGCGATGGGCGCGCTGCTCCAGGAGATGGAGGCGCAACTTGCGCTTGCGCGCGCCGGCGGCGGTGAGCGCAGCATCGCCCGCCACCGGAAGCGCGGAAAGCTGCTGGTGCGGGAGCGGATCGAACTGCTGCTCGACGAGGACGCACCCTTCCTGGAGCTGAGCCCGTTGGCGGGCTGGGGCAGCGACTACGCCGTCGGTGGCGGGCTCGTCACGGGCATCGGCGTCGTCAGCGGCGTGGAGTGCATCATCGCCGCCAACGACCCGACGGTGCTGGGCGGCGCGATCACGCCGATCTCCAACAAGAAGACGGACCGGGCGCTGGAGATCGCCCGCCTCAACCGCCTGCCATACGTCCAGTTCGTCGAGTCCGCCGGCGCGGACCTGCGGCGTGGGGATGAGTCAGCCGAAGCCGAGATGCGCCGGCAGACGGGCCACTTCGCGGAGAGCGGGCGATTCTTCCACGACATCACGGCGCTGTCGGCCGCACGGATCCCGACGGTTTCACTCGTCTTCGGCAGCTCGACGGCCGGCGGCGCCTACCAGCCGGGCATGTCCGACTACAACATCTTCATCCGCGGACGCTCCAAGGTGTTTCTGGGCGGGCCGCCGCTGGTGAAGATGGCGACCGGCGAGGATTCGGACGACGAGGAGCTCGGTGGCGCGGAGATGCACGCGACGATGTCCGGCCTGGCCGACTACCTGGCCGAAGATGAACTCGATGCCCTCCGCATCGCCCGCGGCGTCATGGCGCACCTCAACTGGCGGAAGCTTGGCCCGGGGCCGACGATGCCCGCGGACGAACCGCTGTTCGATCCCGACGAACTGCTCGGCCTGCTGTCCGTCGATCTCCGCACACCGATGGACATCCGCGAGGTCATCGCCCGTATCGTGGACGGCTCCCGCTTCGAAGAGTTCAAGCCGCTCTACGGCCGCACGCTCGTCACGGGCTGGGCCTCCATCCACGGCTTTCCGGTGGGCATCCTCGGCAACAACGGGGTGCTCTTCTCCGACTCGTCCGAGAAGGCCACGCAGTTCATCCAGCTCTGCAACCAGGTCGACGTCCCGATCATCTTCCTGCAGAACATCACCGGCTACATCGTCGGTAAGGTCTACGAGCAGGGTGGCATCGTCAAGAACGGTTCGAAGATGATCAACGCGGTTTCCAACTCCAGGGTCCCGCACATCACGGTCATCATCGGTGCCAGCTACGGGGCGGGGAACTACGGTATGAGCGGCCGGGCGTACGACACGCGCTTCGTGTTCACGTGGCCGACGGCGAAGATCGCGGTAATGGGCCCGAAGCAACTCGCCGGTGTCATGTCGATCGTGCGACGCGGGTCGGCGGCGGCGGCCGGGCGCGCGTTCGATGAGGAGGAGGACGCCCGCCTCACCGCGGCGGTCGAGGACCGGTCAGAGAAGGAGTCGCTTGCCCTGTATGCCACCGGGCGCGTCGCCGACGACGGCATCATCGACCCCCGCGACACGCGCACGGTGCTGGGGATCACCCTGTCCGCCTGCCACAACGCCGAAGTGAAGGGCGCCGACGGCTACGGCGTCTTCCGGATGTAGCGCCGATGTCACGGATCACGAAGCTGCTCATTGCCGGCCGCGGCGAGATCGTCCGCCGCATCATGCGGACCGCGCGGGAGATGGGCATCGCCACGGTGGCGGTCTACGCCGATTCCGACGCCACGGCCCCGTTCGTGCGCGAGGCGGATGAGGCGGTGGCGCTGCGCGCGACGACGAGCGCCGAGACCTACCTGGACGTGGCCAAGATCCTCGAGGCCGCCGGGCGCACCGGCGCGGACGGCGTCCACCCGGGCTATGGCTTCCTCGCCGAGAACGCGGAGTTCGCCCGCGCCGTCATCGATGCGGGCCTCGTCTGGGTGGGCCCACGGGCGGAGGCCATCGCCGCCATGGGCGACAAGATCGTCGCCAAGAGGCGGATGACGGAGGCGGGGGTGCCCACGCTGCCGGCCGTCGAGGTAACGGGTGAGATCGGCGATGAACTCGTGCGGCGGACGCGAGAACTGGGCTATCCGTTGCTCGTGAAGGCGGCGCTCGGAGGAGGAGGCAAGGGCATGCGCGTCGTGAGCAGCGAGGCCGCCCTGGCCGAGGCTGTCGCCGGCGCCCGGCGCGAAGCCGCCGCGGCGTTCGGCAACGACACGGTGTTCCTGGAGCGTTGCCTGGAGACCGCGCGCCACGTGGAGGTCCAGATCGTTGGCGACCGGTACGGAAACGTCGTCCACTGCTTCGAGCGCGAGTGCTCGATCCAGCGCCGGCACCAGAAGATCATCGAGGAGGCGCCGTCGCCGGCGGTCGACGCCGGACTGCGCCTCAGGCTGGGCGAGGCGGCCGTGGCGGCCGGCAAGGCCGTCGGCTATGACAACGCCGGGACGGTCGAGTTCCTGCTGGACAGCGACGGCAACTTCTATTTCCTGGAGATGAACACCCGGCTGCAGGTGGAGCACCCGGTGACCGAGGAGATCACCGGGCTGGACCTGGTGCGAGAGCAGATCCGGGTGGCGGAGGGCGATCCGCTCTCGTTCCGGCAGGAAGACCTGCGCATCGACGGCCACGCGATCGAGGCGCGCGTCTACGCCGAGGACGCCGCGAACGACTTCCTGCCGGCCACGGGCCGGCTCCTGGCCTGGGACCCCGACCCCGCACTGCCGGCGCGCTTCGAGTCCGCTGTCGAGACCGGCTCCGAAGTATCCCCGTACTTCGACCCCATGCTCGCCAAGGTCATCGTCCACGCGCCCACGCGGGCGGAGGCCGCGTTGCGGCTGGCGAACGTGCTCGAGCGATTGCGCCTGCACGGCGTCACGACCAACCGGGACTTCCTGGTCAATGTCCTCCGGCACGATGCCTTCCTTTCGGGTGACACGAGCACCGATTTCATCGAGCGGCACGGCCCGGCGCGGGAGCGCGCGATACGGGCGGATGAAGTGCGCGCGGCGGCGCTCGCGGTCGCGCTGGACGCACAGCGGGCGCACAGGGCCAAGGCACGCGTGCTCACGACCATTCCCTCGGGTTGGCGGAACAATCCTTCGACGATGCAAGAGGTGCGGTTCATGCACCGCGGCGAAGAGGTCATCGCCCGGTACCTCCGAGGGCGGGACGGTGGGTTCACGTACGACGTTGACCGGCACCGCGGCGAGGCGCGCATCGTCCGGGCGGAGGACGGGCGGATTGAGCTTGAGATCGACGGCGTGCAGCGCACGTTGTCCGTCACGAGCGATGGCCTGCGTCACTGGGTGCAGGGAGCGACCGGGGAGGTAAGGCTGATCGAGGTCCCCCGCTTCCCGGAGCCTGCGCAGGAGCGCGTCACGGGAGGGTACGTGGCGCCCATGCCGGGCAAGGTCGTGCTCGTGCACGTCGCGCCGGGCCAGCGGGTCAGCGCCGGCCAGGTGCTGATGATCCTGGAAGCGATGAAGATGGAGCACTCGATTACCTGCACGGAAGACAGCACCGTCAACGAAGTGCGCGTCACCGTGGGCGCGCAGGTTGAGGCCGGGCAGGTGCTACTGGTTGTTGACGCGGTGGAGGGCGAGGCATGAGCACAGCGCTGGATGCGATCATCACCGACCTCGCAGCCGAGCAGTCCGCGCTCGCGAGGGTGCTCGACAGCCTCTCCGCAGGGGATTGGGACGTGCCGACGCACGCCCCCGGCTGGTCGGTGCGCGACCAGGTCTCCCACCTGGCCTTCTTCAACGAGGCGGCGGCCCGGGCGATCACGGACCCGGAGGGCTTCGCGGCCGAAGTGCGCGAGTTCATGCAGGCCGGCGCGGACGCGGAGGCGCGCTACCTGGCGCGCGGCAGGGGCATGGCGCCCGGTGGCGTGCTCGGCTGGTGGCGCACCGCAAGCAGCGCGCTGATCGCGGCGGCGCGCACGCTCGACCCGGACGTCCGCGTGCCGTGGTTCGGTCCGGCCATGAGCCCGGCGTCGTTCATCACCGCGCGGCTGATGGAAACGTGGTCGCACGGCCTCGATGTCGTCGACGTCGTCGACGCCGACAGGCCCGACACGGACAGGCTCCGCCACGTGGCGTTCCTCGGCGTGCGCACCCGTGCGTACAGCTACGCCGCGCGCGGGATGGAGCAGCCGGCCGCGCCCGTGCGCGTGGAGCTGACGTCGCCGTCGGGGGAGAAATGGATCCTGGGCGATGCGGGGGCGGCGGATGTGATACGCGGCACAGCGACGGACTTCTGCCGGGTGGTCACACAGCGCCGTCACATGGCGGATACGGACCTGGAGATCCACGGCCCGGCCGCAGAGGAATGGATGGCCATCGCGCAGGCGTTCGCCGGACCGCCCGGGCAGGGACGCCGTCCCGGGGAGTTCGTTGAGGAGAAGTCGGTGTGAGCGACGGACTGGTACACCTCGAACGTGCGGGCGGCGTTGCCACGGTCACGCTCGACTCCCCCGCGAACCGCAATGCGCTCTCCCGTGCGCTCATGGCCGGGCTCAAAGAGAGCCTAGACGCGGCGATCACCGATGACCGCGTGCGCCTGATCGTCCTGACCGGCGCGGGCCCGGTGTTCTGCTCTGGCGCCGACCTCAAGGAGCGGGGCGGCGTCAGCGAGCAAGGGCGCGGAGGAGGACCGGGCGGCCTCGTCACGATCCTGAAGCAGATCTGGTACTCGCCGAAGCCGGTCATCGCCCGCGTCAATGGCCCGGCACGCGCCGGCGGCCTGGGGCTCATCGCGGCGTGCGACATCGCCGTGTGCGTAGACAGCGCGACGTTCGCGTTCAGCGAGGTGCGCATCGGCGTCATCCCTGCGATCATCTCCGTCGTCATCCTGCCAAAGCTCGGCCCTACGAAGGGGATGGCGCTCTTCCTGACCGGCGATACGTTCGACGCCGGCGAGGCGGTGAGGCTGGGCCTGCTGCACGCGGCCGTGCCCGCGGACCAGCTCGACGAGCGCATCGGCCGCTACGCGAGCAGCATCCTGCAGGGCGCGCCCGGAGCGCTTGCGGGCTGCAAACGGTTGGTCCGCGAGGTCCCGGGGATGTCGATCGACGCCGCCTTCGCGTTCACGGCGGCGCTGTCGGCGGAGTTCTTCACGTCGGCGGACGCGCGCGAGGGCATGACGGCCTTCGCGGAAAAACGCCCGCCACGCTGGGCGCAGGGCTTGTGATGAGCGACTCGCCGCGACCAGCCCTGCGCATCGCCAACTGCTCCGGCTTCTACGGCGACCGCCTCTCCGCGGCCCGCGAGATGGTCGAGGGCGGGCCAATCGACTTCCTGACCGGCGACTACCTCGCCGAGCTGACGCTGCTCATCCTCTGGAAGATGAAGCAGAAGGACGGCAACGCGGGCTACGCGCTCACATTCCTGCGGCAGATGGAAGAGGTGCTGGGGACCTGCCTGGACCGGGGCATCAAGATCGTCACGAACGCGGGCGGGCTCAACCCCGCTGCGTTGGCCGCGAAGATGCGCGAGATGGCGGACCGGCTGGGCTTGCAGGCAAACATCGCGCACATCGAGGGCGACGATATCCTCGCGAAGCTTCCCGACCTGCAGCTCCGTGGCGAGAAGCTGGCACACCTGGACACGGGCCGTCCACTCGCCGGGTCTGGCATCCAGCCGGTAGCCGCGAACGCGTACCTCGGAGCATGGGGGATCGTCGCGGCGCTCAACACCGGCGCCGACGTGGTTATCTGCCCGCGCGTCACGGATGCGTCGCTCGTCGTCGGCCCAGCCGCCTGGCACTTTGGATGGGGCCGGTCGGACTGGGACCGGCTCGCCTCGGCGGTCGTCGCGGGCCACATCCTCGAGTGCGGCGCCCAGGCCACGGGCGGCAACTACTCCTTTTTCCAGGAAGTGCCCGGCCTGCGGCATCCCGGCTTCCCGATCGCGGAGATGCATCAGGACGGCTCGTTCGTCGTGACCAAGCACGAGGGCACGGGCGGCCTCGTCTCCGTCGGCACCGTCACGGCGCAGTTGCTCTACGAGATCGGCGACGAGCGCTACCTGAACCCGGACGTCGTGGCGCGATTCGACACGATCCATCTGGAGCAGAGGGGCGCTGACCAGGTGCTGGTGACCGGCGTGCGCGGTGAACCGGCCCCCGACACGACGAAGGTGTGCATCAACTACCTCGGCGGCTTCCGCAACACGATGACCTTCGTGCTCACCGGACTGGATATCGAAGAGAAGGCGCAGCTCGCCGAGGAGACCCTGTTCGCGGAACTCGGGGGCAAGGAACAGTTCGACGAAGTGAGCGTGCAGCTCAGCCGCTCCGACAAGCCGGACCCGGCGTCGAACGAGGAGGCGGGCGCCTTCCTGCGCGTCACGGTCAAGGACAAAGACCCGGCGAAGGTCGGCCGCGCGTTTTCCGGCGCCGCCATCGAGATGGCGCTCGCGAATTACCCCGGCTTCCACATGACCGGAGGCCCTTCCGCGGAAAGCTCCTACGGCGTGTACTGGCCGACGCTCGTCCCTGCCGACACGATTGACCATCTCGTCGTCGCGCACGACGGCTCGCGCATCCAGGTCCCACCGGTGAAGGCAGGGACAGGCACCGCGCCGGTGGGGCCGGTCGCCGTGCCGTCCGTACCGGCGCCGGGCGGGCGAACCACGCGTATGCCGCTCGGCACGGTCGTCGGCGCGCGATCGGGCGACAAGGGCGGCAACGCCAACGTCGGCCTCTGGGCACGCAGCGACGCCGGCTACGCCTGGCTGGCGGACTATCTGACGGTGGGACGGTTCAAGGAACTAGTCGGCGAGGCGCGGGACCTCGAAGTACGCCGCTACGAGCTCCCGAACCTGCGGGCGCTCAACTTCGTGATGATTGGGCTGCTCGGGGAGGGTGTCGCTTCCTCGACGCGGACGGACCCACAGGCCAAGAGCCTCGGCGAATATGTGCGCGCGAAGCTGGTTGACCTGCCGGTGGCGCTGCTTGCCGATGGGTCACTCCACCCGGCAGCGGAAGCCTGACCAGCGCGCGTTGACGCATGGGGCTCGCGGTGGCGGGCCGGTCCGGAGGCCCGCCTCCCGCCCCACCGCCGCCGTGAGGATGCGCGGCTACGCATGATCCGCACGCCACGCCGCCGCACCGCCGCGGGCGGCTCGACCGCGTCGAGCGGCAGGGTGAGCCACGGCGGCGCGGCGCCGCCCGCGGACAGGGCAGCCGGTCGGGGAGCTGCCGCCGCCGCATCCTTGACCTCGAACGTGCCACCGTCGCTGCGGCCCCAGACCTCCGGGAAGTACTGCTCGTAGGCGGTGGCCGGCGGCAGCTTGAAGACGCCGGGCGTGGTCGCGCGGGCGAAGTACGTGTATGCGTACACGCCCTTCGACACGAAGCGGGCGAACAGCACGACGCGGTTGTCGCGCACGTCCGTGTGGCCGAAAGGGCTGTAGCGCTTGTCGACCTGGTACGACTTCCGCTGCGCATCCGCAACCTGCCGCTGGATCGCCGGTGGTGTCGTACGCAGGCTCGTGTCGATGGGCTCGAGCCCGGCCGGCAGGTGGTCCTCCAGGACGAGGAAGTTGAGGTCGGACGGCGCAACCAGCGTGACCTTGACGCGGACGACGTCGCCCAGGTTCGCGCGGGTTGTCGGCGCGCCGGTGGGATCGGCGGCGAGCGCGTACTCGTGCGACACGCCGATACCGTAGTTCGCCGCCTCCACGCCGTCGGCCGGCGTAAAGTAGCGCAGGTGCGCGGTGTAGTAGAGACGGCTAGCGGCGCTTGCGGGTGACCGCTGGATCCGCAGATCGTTGGTCACGTCTTTCAGCAGGTCTTTCATCTGGATGACGACGCTGTCCTCCTGGCGCACCTTGCCCTTGTCGGCCTTGCCGGCGAGCTTGCGGCTGCCGTTGAGATCGACGCTGTAGGTGAACGACGCCTGGGCGTCCTTGCGGACGAGCATGAAATCGGTGATCGCCAGCAGCGAGACGGCGGTATCGTGGGGCGACTCCCAGTGGCCGTCCTTGCGCGCGACCATCAGCCAGCGGAGCGTGCCATCGACGAGCGGATTGTCCGGTTGGAAGGCGGTGAACGCCTGCAGCACCTGCGCCGTCGTCTGCGTGCTGTTGCCGAACAGGCCTGCGTCGTAGGTCGCCTCCTCCCAGTGGCTGCCGGTCGCGGAGGGGATCGCCGCGCCTTGCAGCTCGTCCAGGAGCGTGGTCACGCGCGGATCGCTCACGGAGCCGCCGCTCAGCTTGATCGCCAGCGCGAGCCACGCCTTGCCGGTGTTGCTCATGCCCGTGCGCTGCTCCGCCAGCGCGAAGCTGCGCCCGAGGTCGCCATCGCCGTTGCGGGCGAGGGCGTAGAGGATGAACGCGCGCAGGTCCAGTTGCGGTGAGAGCACGTCGCGAGGCAGGTCCAGTTGCTGCCGCAGATAACGCGCGGCGTTGGCCTGGGTGTTCTTATCGACGTGGTAGCGGTCGCGGCTTGCTTCCGCCAGCCCGATCAGCACCCACGCCGTGATCGCGGGGTCGGAGTCGTCGCCGCTCCACCAGCCCCAACCGCCATCGACGTGCTGATTGTTATAGAGGCGCTGGAGCGAACGCTGCACCAGCGCGTCGAGGGCGCCGCTGTCCCCGGGCGCTGAGAGGTCGGTGAGACCGAGTTCTTTCGTCGCGCGGCGGAGCGCGAGTTGCGGCAGGAAGCGGCTGACGGTGGTCTCCGCGCTCTCGTAGGGGTACTCCTTGATGTACTGCAACGCCGTATCGACGCCCGCGGCGAGCGATGGCGCGACGCGCACGGTTAGCTCGCCGGCGTCCGGGCGCACGTAGTACGGCACAGCGATCGCCTCCGACGCCTGGCCCGTGACCTCGCCCGCGGTGCCGACGGTCTCCGGCGTGAAGAAGGAGTAGAGCGGGAGCGTGAGCTTCACGCTGTCCGACTTGTCGCCGGCCTTCGCATCGAACGTGAGGTTGAAGCTGTCGTGGCCCGGGGCAGCCGTCGTCTGCCAGCGGACCAGCGCGTCCCGCCCGGGCTGTACGGTCACCTTCCGGGTCGCGTCGCCCACAACGCGGATCCCTTCGGCCCTGAGCGAGACGTCGACGCCCAGCGGCGACCCGGTGAAGTTGTGCACGATGGCGCCGAGCGACGCCTGGTCGCCGGCGACGAGGAAGCGGGGCACGGCGGGCCGGATGATCAGGTCCTTCCTGGTGACGATCTCGTTGCGGGCCTCACCGGCCTTCGTGTCCGCGGTGACGCCGCGGGCGGTGAGGCGCCACGTTGTCAGCGTGTCAGGCAGCTTGACATCGACGGTCGCCCTGCCATCGGCGCCGGTACGGAGCGAGGCGTCCCAGTAGGCGGTGTTCGGGAAGAAGGTGCGCGTCTGGTCGCCGGCGCCACCACCGCCGCCCTTGCCACCCTGCGAGAGCCGTACGGCCAGCTCGTTCGCGCGGTCGACCGACACGGCATAGCTCGAACCGCTCATCACGCTCAGGGGGCGCTGTGACCAGAACGCCTGCAGGGCGGGTTGCGCCGGATCGTCCTGGAGCGACAGCACTGACTTGTCGACCAGCGCGAGGGACAGCTCCGCGGGGATGCCATTCCCGTTGCTGTCCGTTGTGCGAATGGTGTAATGCACGGTGTCGCGCGGCGCGTACGTGCCGCGGTCCGGCATGATCGTGATGTCCAACTTCTTGACGTCGGTCGAGACCTTCAGGTCGACCATCCCGATCTTCAGTTGCGGCAGGGGGTCGGTGGCGGTCGGCGGCTTGAAGAGCATGACGCTGACGAAGACGTTCGGCACGTGGTCTTCCGTGATCGGCACCTCAATCACCTCGGAGTTGGTCGCGAAGTCGCGCAGATCGTAGCGCAGGAGGCGGCCGCGCTCCTGCGTCACCAGCCCGCGGCTGCCGGCGAACGGGGCAGCGACGAGGATCTTCGCCGTGTCGCCGGGCTTGTACTGATCCTTGTCGGCCACGAGCTGGATCACGTCGTCGTTGCCGACGCGCCAACTGGCGTACTCGCCGCTCGACACCCATACCTCCACCGACGACCGGATGGGGTTCCCGGCGGCGTCCGTGGACTCGGCGAGCAGGTGGTACTCGCCGCTCTTCGCGGGCCGGAACGCGTACTGTCCCTTCCCGCCGGTGCCGGTCGTCACGTCGAGCGTGCGCTCCAGCGTGTCCTGCGGCGTGCTGCTGTAGTGCTGGGTGCCATCGGCGTCGCGGGTGCGCACGGTCTTCCACTGGCGGGAGAAGACGCTGACGCGGGCGTGGACGCCCGGCGCGGCCTTGCCGTCCACGCCCAGGCTCACAACATCTACGGTCGCGTCCTGACCGGCGTTCACCACGTAGTCCTTCGGCTTCATGCCGAAGTAGAACTGCCCCTTGTGGACAATGACGCCCGTGAAGTTGCCGACGGCCTGGCCATTCTGATCCGTAACGGTGGCCTCCAGCGTGAAGGTCTGGCTCAGCGGGTCGGCGGCGAGGTCGGCGGGGAGGCTGAACGTGAACGCGCCCGATGCGTCGGTCTTGCCGGCGCCTGTGCCGCGGACGTGCTGCTGCTGCTGGAAGTACGGGCCGCTGCTGTAGTCGTAGGTCGGCGTGTAGTCGCTAAAGCTGAAGCCGGGGTCGTCCGCGCTCTGGAAGAAGTACGGCTGCGACGTCACGGTCCAGTTCACCGCCGCATCGGCGAGTGGCGCCCCGAAGAACAGGTCGGCGGTCACGGTGGCACGCACGCGCTCGCCGTTGACGTAGGCGTCCTGCGAAGGTTTGAGGTTCACCTCGAACTCCGGGTTCTTGAACGCGGCGACGCGGAAGGGGATGAAGGCGATCTGCGGGCCGAACGGGGTGCCCGCCGGCGGCGAGATAGCGCCCGCCGGCGGTGAGCCCACGACCGTCTGGAGGCGAGCGTAGTACTGACCGGTGCTGGCCTCGGTGCTAAGCGCGAGCCGCGTGTCGAAGGTCCCGAAACCGGACAGCGTGACGTCCTGCGACTGGACCTCGCGGCCGCGGTCGTCGGTGATGACGAGGCGGAGAGGCGTCGCGGGCGGCAACGAGTAGCGGGCGTCGTCGTCTTTGCGCACCACGCCCTTGAAGTAGACCGTCTCGCCGGGACGGTAGATCGGCCGGTCGGTGTACAGGTAGCCGACGAGCGGCGGCAGGATGAACTGGAAGCCGCCCTGCGCGATGGCCGCCGCCGGGTTGATGCCGTTGCTCCATTGCGTGCCGGACAGCGCGACCCGCCCACCCGACTCGGCCGACACGTAGTAGCCGGGGTAGATGCCGTTGGCCGGGGTGGCGGTCGTGACGCGCGCCACACCCTGGCCGTCCGTCGTGCCGCTGGCCACGATGCTGCCGCCGGGACCGAACACGTCGAACGGCATGCCGGCGACCGCGGCGCCGCTCCGCATATCGACCATCCACACCAGCAGGTCGTGCGCGGTCCACTTCGTCACGACGTTGACGCTGCTGACGACCAGTGGCATCGTCTCGCCACCCAGGGCGCCGGGCGCGGTGACGGTGAGGTAGTAGACGCCCTCCGGCAGCTTCGCACCCGGCGACGCCAGCCGCGTCATGACGACCACGGGCCTGTCGAGCGGGGCGTTGGCGATGGGCTCGCTCCAGCTCCGCACGAGCTGCGCGCCCGAGGGTGCGGCGCCGGTCATGCCGTGGCTCTCGATGTAGATCAGATCCTCGCGCTTGATCGAGTAGAGCGCGAAGTCGACCCGGTCGAGGTTCCAGGCGGTCACGCCCACCTTCGGATCAAGGTAGGCATCGAACGTGCCAGACGTCGATGAACGGAAGAGGCTGAAGCTGGGCTGCATCTTCTGCGTCACGAAGCGCAGGTCGAGCGGTGCGGCGAGGTGCGCGCCGTAGCGGTCGACGGCGCCGGTGCTCAGCGTCACGCGGTACGGCGACGAAGGGGGCATGGCCAGGCCGATGGTCAGCGCGGTGTCGTCCGGCGACCAGTTCATGTAGGGGTCGTTCGCGGGCTTCGGGTCGATGGCGATGTGCTGCTCGACCGACTTCTGATCCATGGGGTTGTTGAAGCGCAGCGTGACGCCGTAGCGCTCGGCGGCCAGGCTGCCATTCGCGGGCAC
>JAKAMA010000313.1 GCA_021813085.1 Chloroflexota bacterium
CGGGCGGGCCGGCGCTGGCGCCGGGCACGTACTGGATCGTGGCGCAGACGGACAACCCGGGGACGGTGTACCGGGTGGCGGGCGGGCTGAGCGGGGCCGACTACGTGGGCTGGGCGCCGCAGGCGTACGGGCCGTTCCCGGCGGGCATCAGCGGCTGGGCGAAGTACGCGGGGCAGGCGTTCGCGATGTACGGCGCCGTCTCGCTCGCCCCGGCGCCGGCGCCGACGCCGACGCCGTAACCCTCGTCGCGCCGTCCGCGTCCGCGTGCGCGCCCCCCGCGCTTGTGCCCGGCGATGCGATCGCGCGCCCGAACGCGGCTGATGGCGCCGGCCGTGGTACACTCCCTGTCGCCCGGACCACGCTGCGACGCTGCCCGAACGCTCGGTCGCAGCGCATCGTCAGCGGCCCAGAGGGCGCCGTCATCGTGGACGCTGCCATCGCTCCAGGCGTCGCCGACCTTGCCGCCGTCGAGGCGTGGTACGCGCACATCACGCACCTTGCGCGAGACATCGGATCGCGCGGCTCGGCGACGCCGGCGGAGGCGCAGGCGTCAGAATACATCCGGGCCGAGTTCGCGCAGGCGGGCCTGCGGCCGGAGGGCGAGCCCTTTCGCAGCGGCGTCTCGGCGTGGAGCCACTTCTCGCTGGCGATGGCGCTGGTCCTTGCCGCCCTCGCGCTGTACCCGCTGGCCGGCCGGGCGAGCGCTGTCCTGGCGCTCGCCATCGTCGCGCTGGCGCTGGTCAGCACGCTCCGCGAGGTGCACCTGCTGTGGAGCCCGCTGCGGCTCGTCCTGCCGCGCCGTGAGAGCCGCAACGTCTGGGCGGCCGTCCGCCCGCGGGGCGCGGCGACACGGTGCGTGGCGGTCATCGGGCACGTAGACAGCCACCGGACGCCGCTGCTCTTCCGGTCGATGGCCTGGCAGCGGGTGCGGCAGGTCCTCGTGCCCGCGGGCTTCGCGGCGATGGCGGCGCTGTTCGTGCTGTTCGCCGCCGGCGCCGTCGTGCAGGCGCAGGCGCTCTTCCTGGTCGCCCTGGCAGCGGGCGCCGTCGCGGCGCTGGCGCTGCTCCTCACGCTGCAGGCGGACGTGACGCCGTACACGGCGGGCGCGAACGACAACGCGACCGGGGCGGGGCTGCTGCCGACGCTCGCGGGCACCCTGCAGGCGCAGCCGCTGTCGCAGACGGAGGTCTGGCTGGTGGCGACGGGCTGCGAGGAGGTCGGCTGCTCCGGCGCCATCGCGTTCTTCCGCCGCCACCGCCGGGAGCTGCAGGACGCCACGGTGCTGGTCGTGGACACGGTCGGCGGCCCGGCCAGCGGGCCCTGCTACCTGCGCTCCGAGGGGATGGTGTTGCAGCATCGCTACGACGCTGACCTGCTGGCGCTGGCCGACGCCATCGCCGCCGCGCGGCCCGAGCTCGGCGCCTATAGCCGCCGGATGACGGAGGCGTACACCGAGGGGCTGCCCGCCATGCAGGCCGGGTTCCGCGCCCTCACCCTCTGCGGCTTCACGCCGCGGGGCGAACTGCCGCACTGGCACCAGCCGTCGGACACCGTGGAGCACATCGACCGCGACGTGCTGGCGCGGAACTACGCGTTCATCCGGGAACTGCTGCTCCGCCTCGATGCGGGTCAGGACGCCACAAAGGGAGGCTGACATGGTCGACTATCGCACGAAGAGCTTCTGGCTCGGCAGCGCACCGTACGAGCCCAGCCCGCCGCTGGCCGGCGACATCGCCGTCGACGTCGCGATCGTCGGCGGCGGCTTCACCGGCCTCTCGGCCGCGCTGCACCTGCGGCAGGCGGAGGCGCTCGATGTGGCGGTGCTGGAGTCCGAGGTGATCGGCTTCGGGGCCAGCGGGCGCAACGGCGGCTTCGCGATGACGCTCTTCGGGCTCACGATGTCGCTGACGGGGCTGCGCTTCGGCAAGGAGAAGGCGCGCGAGGCGCACCACTACATGGAGCGCGCTGTCGACTACGTCGGCGAGCTCGTCGAGCGGTACAGCATCGAGAGCGAGTACGAGCGCAACGGCTTCCTCCGCGTCGCGACGGCGCCCGGCTACGTCAAGCGCATCCGGGAGGAGATCGAGCTGGCGCACACGCTGGGCATCGACGGCATCGAGTGGCTCGATGCGGACGAGACCGCGAAGCGCGTCAGGTCGCCGCTCTACCTGGGCGCCTGGTGGGAGCCGCGCTGCGCGCTCCTCAACCCGGCGAAACAGGCCTGGGGGCTGAAGCGCGCCGGGGAGGCGAACGGCGTGCGCTTCTTCGAGAACACGCCGGCGCTGTCGATCGCGCGGACGGGTGCCGGGCTGACGCTGCGCACCGCGCACGGGAGCGTGCGGGCGAAGAAGCTGGTGCTTGCCACGAACGCCTACTCGCACCTGATCCCGGCGTTGCGGCGCAAGCAGGTGCCGGCGTTCACCCACATCGTCCTCACGGAGCCGCTCTCGCCGGAGCGCCTGGCGCCGATCGGCTGGCAGGGCCGGGAGGGCATCGAGGACGCGCGCAACCTGGTCCACTACTACCGGCTGACGTCCGAGGACCGCCTGCTGATGGGCGGCGGCAACATCGGCATCACGTACGGCAAGGACATGGACCACGACCTCGACGCGGCGGTATTCCGCGAGCTCGAGGCGTACATCCCGCGCGTCTACCCGTCGCTGAAGGGGGCGCGGATCACGCATCGCTGGGGCGGGCCGATCTCGGTGCCGCTGGACATGGCGCCGGCGATGGGCTTTCTGGGCGATGAGCGGGTCGTCTACAGCCTGGGCTGCATGGGGCACGGCGTGTCGCTGACGCAGCTCAACGGCCGCACGATCGCGGACCTCATCCTGGGCCGCCAGAGCGACCTGACGAGCGTCTTCTTCGTGAACCGCCGCACGCTGCCCTGGCCGCCGGAGCCGTTGCGGCTGGTCCTCGGGCAGGCGATCCGCGGCTACATGCGCGCGGAGGACGCCTGGTACGAGCGGCGGACGCCGAAGACCACCGCCGACGTCACCCCGGCGGAGGCGCCGAAGGTGCGCTGACGCGACGGGGTGCCGTCATCACCACCAGATGATGTCGTCGAGGTCCTCCTCCTCGTGCTCCGGCAGCGGCCGCGACCAGAGGTTGGTCTCGAGGTACTTCCAGCCGGAGTCGGCGAAGACGAGGACGATGTTCCCCTTCTCCATGCGCCCGGCGAACTTCAGTCCGGCGTGCAGCACGGCGCCCGCGGAGATGCCGCCGAAGATGCCCTCGCGCTGCATCAGCAGGCGCGCGGCGCGGAAGGCGTGGCCGCTGCGCACGAGGATCTTGCCGTCGAGGAACCCCAGGTCGAGGATCGGCGGGATGAAGCCGTCGGCGAGGCTCTTCAACCCCTGGAGCTGATTGCCGGGGTGCGGCTCCACCGCGATCACCTTCGTCGCCGGGTTCGCTTCTTTCAGCCGCTCGCCCGTGCCCATCAATGTGCCGCCGGTCCCCAGGCCGGCGACCAGTACATCGACCTGCGGCACGTC
>JAKAMA010000314.1 GCA_021813085.1 Chloroflexota bacterium
CTCCGCCTGGACGTCCATCGGCAGGTCGAGGAGGACGGGGCCGGGCCGGCCGCTCAGCATCGCGTTGAACGCGCGCTGCAGCACGTAGGGGAGCTGCGCCGCGCCGGCCGGCGTCCAGTGCCGCTTGACGATCGGCTCCATCATGCGCGGGAAGTTCGCCCAGTGCGTGCGTTCGATCTCCTGCAAGACGCCACGGCCGCGCATGTACGTGTGCGCCGCACCGGTGAGGAGCAGCACGGCGGTCGAGTCGACGTACGCCGTCGCGATCCCGATCGCGGTGTTCGTGGCGCCCGGCCCGATCGATGTGAAGGCCGCGCACGGCTGCCCGGACGCGCGGTAGTAGCCGTCGGCCAGGTGCACAGCCGACTGCTCGTGCATCACCTGCACCGTGCGGATGCGGTCCTGTGCGCCGGCGAGTGCATCGACCACGCTCCAGATGCCGTGGCCGGGGATGCCCGCGGCGAGGGGGACGCCCTCCTTCGCGAGGTACTCGACGACGATCTGCGCGCCCGTGAGTCTCATTGCGCGGTCCCATGCGAACGCCATTCGTCGCGGATCCAGCGATACGGCGCGTCATCGCTCGCCGCCATCGACCGTCGCTCGCCGGCAAGCACGTTGAGGTAGTACCCCTGGTAGCCGTACGCCTGCGCCACGACATGATAGCCGCGCGGCACCAGCACGAGGTCGCCGTCCTGCACCGTCAGCGTCTCATCGATCGCGCGGTCGTCGGTGTACACGCGCTGAAACGCGAAGCCGTCCGCCGGCTGCTGGCGGTGGTAGTACACCTCTTCGAGCGCGACCTCGCCCGGCGGGGCGTCGACGTCGTGCTTGTGCGGTGGGTAGCTGGACCAATTGCCGCTCGGCGTCAGCACTTCGACAACGAGCAGGCGATGCGCCGGGAACTCCGGCGCGATCACGTGCCGGATGGAGCGCGTCGCCTGGCCGGCGCCCCGCGTCTCGATCTCGATCCCCTGCGGCTCGATGCGGCGGGCGGCGCCGGTACGGGCGCTCTCGGCGAAGCACAGCGCGACCTGTGCCGCTGACGAAGCGGCGATCGATGCGCCGTTTCCCGCCGGCAGGTAGACGCCGTGCGGCGGCGCTTCGAAGACGCCGGCGCGTCCGCCGACGCCGCTCCAGCGCCCGCCAGCCCGCGCGTCGATATCGACGATGCCCGAGAGCACGATGATCCCGCACTCGCGCGTCGCGAGGTCCACGTTGAGCCGCGCGCCCGGCGCGAGCACATGGACCTCGAAGCCGATGTAGCGCCAGCCGGCGTCGCTGGGCGTCAGTGCACACTCGCCGGTGCGATCCGCGCGTCGCAGCAGCATGCTCACAGGCGCACCGTGCATCCTTCCTGCTGCGAGCGCGTGGCGGCGAGCGCGACCTCGAGCGCACGCAGGCCATCGTCGCCGGTGACGCGCGGGGCGCGATCCTCCGCGATGCAGCGCACGAACTCCGCCAGCTCGTCGCGATACGCCTGTGCGAAGCGCTCGCGATAGGTCTGCGGGTACATCGTCGCCGCGCCCGCCTCCGTGAAGCACTGGACGCCGCTGCCGTCGCCGCCCGCGATGACGAGCTTGCCCCGGCCGCCGTAGACCTCCGCCCCGGCCTCGTAGCCGTAGCCCGTGCGCAGAGAGTTCGTCACGGTCGCCAGCGCGCCGGAAGCCAGCCGCAGCACCGTCACGCTCGTATCGATCTCGTACGGCCCCTGGCGCTCCGGCGCAACGAGCGATGACGCCGTGGCGAACACCTCGACCACCTCTGACCCGGAGAGGAAGCGCACACTGTCGAAGTCGTGGATCGCCGTGTCGAGGAACATGCCGCCGCACGACGCGAGATATCCCGGCGCCGGAGGCTCCGGGTCGCGCGTCGTGGAGAGCAGCAGCTCGACCGCCCCCAGCTCGCCGCGCTCGACGGCCCGGCGGGCGCGGACGTAGCCCGCGTCGAAGCGGCGCTGGAAGCCGACCTGCAGCTTGACGCCGTTCGACTGCGCGGCCGCGATGGCCGCCCGCGCGTCGTCGAGGGTGAGTGCGAGGGGTTTTTCGCAGAAGATGTGCTTGCCGGCCGCGGCCGCCTCGATGATCATCGGTGCGTGGAAGCGCGTCGGGCTGCTGATGACGACGGCATCGATCGCCGCGTCGCCCAGGACCTCGACCGCGTCTGCGGCGACCCGCACGCCGTCGCCCTGCGCTGCCGCACAGCGTGCGTGCTCGTCCACGGGGTCGGCGACGGCGGTCAGCCGCGCGCCGCGCAGATGACGCGCGATGGTCTCCGCATGGAATTGGCCGATCTCGCCGGCGCCAAGCAGTGCAATGTTGATCACGCGGCTGCCCATGACGCTCCTTGCATCAGACGCCTGCCAGCCGGCGGAAGGTGTCGCGGTTGTGCTTCGCCGCGTCGAACGGGCGCCCATGCGTCGAGTCCTGTTCGAGCACCGCCCAGCCGTCGTAGGCGGAGTCCCTCAGCTCGCGCACGAGGCCCTCGATGTCGAGCGCGCCGGTGCCGAGCTCGCAGAATACGCCACGCCGCAACGCCTCCATCATGCCGAACTCGCGACGCCGCATCCCGTCGAGGACGGCGCGGTCGGCGTCCTTGATGTGCACGTGCTCGATCCGTGCGCGATGTTCGCTGAGGAACGCGACGGCGTCACCGCCGCCGACGGTCAGGTGCCCGACGTCGAGGCAGAGCGCCACCAGCGCCGGGTCCGTGCGGCGCGCCAGCTCGTCGAACTCGTCCGGCGTCTCGACGAATGTCCCGGCCTCGTTGTGAACTGCGAGCCGCACGCCGATCTCGTTGCACGTGCGTCCGACCTCGTGCAGCGCGCCGACGACCGCGCTCCAGCCTTCGTCGTCGAGCTTCGGGTCGCCGGCGCCGACCGAGCCGGCGATCGCCACGCGCCGGTCGTCGTAGTCGAGCGCCGCGACGAGCACGTCCCCGCCGGCGTCGCGGACGAAGCGGGCGCGGGCGCGTGCCGCCGCGACCTCCGCATCGGCGTCGGGTCCGGGGACGCGCAGCGCGATGTACGCGGAGACGAGGCGCACCCCGCGCGGCTCAAGGAGCGCGCGCACGGCGGCGGGGGCGGCCGGGAAGAGGGAGCTGTACTCGGTGGCATCGTAGCCCGCGGCCGCGATCTCGTCGAGCATCGCCAGGGCGTCGATGGGCGGCATCAGGTCGGGGATGTCTTCGTTGTGCCAGAGGATCGGCGACACGGCGACGCGCACGGCAGCATCCGTTCTCTTGTGCCTCGCAGAGAACCGGAGTGTAGATCGCGGCGGCGGCAGGCGGAACACGTCGCGCGGGCGGCGGGGGAACGGGGGATCACCCGGCCCGGCGAGCGCGTTTGCATCGACGTCGAAACCCGCCGCATCGGCGCGATCGCGGCGGCCTCGGGCTTCCCGTGGCCGCTTGCGGACGCGCTGAAGCATTGGACTGATCCGCGTCCGTCCTGCTTCCTGCTCACGCTCCTTCCCTGTATCCACACTGAAGAGCGTAGA
>JAKAMA010000315.1 GCA_021813085.1 Chloroflexota bacterium
GGCGGACGTGACGTCCGTCCACGACCTCCACGTCTGGACCGTCACCAGCGGCTTCGTCGCGCTCAGCGGCCACGTCGAGGTCGCCGAGGGCGCCGACCGCGACGCCGTGCTGGTCGCGACGCGGGCCGCGCTCCACGGCGCCTTCGCCATCGACCACATGACGATCCAGGTCGAGAACCGCCGTCTCGCCGACGCGCTCGACCAGCCCTGCCTGCCGGGCGAGACGCCGTGCGACAGCGAACCCGCTGCCAGCGTCCGTAACGCCCTGTAGGGGCGCTGCTTGCCGCGCCCGTGTTCGCTGCTTGGCGCTCCCGTGTTCGCTGCTTGCCGCACCCGTTTGCCGCACCGGCTTCCGCCGCGTGCCGCGCCGCCCATCTCCATTCGGCGGCGCGCCACGGCGTATCGGCGCGCAACCGTGCATCGTTTGCCGCTGGCCCGGTCGTATCGTAGGGTAAATATGCGGACGAACTTCCCCGGAGGGATCGGTACGTGGTTCAACAGAAGGATTGGTCGGGGGCGCTGCACCGCCCCCTGGACCGGCGCGCATTCCTCCGCGCGACGCTCGCCGCGACAGCGGGCAGCGCCGCGCTCTACGCGGTCGGCTGCGGCTCATCGGGCTCGCAGGGCGGCGCCACGGCGACCCGCGCCGCCGCCGGCGCCACCGCCGTCCCGTCCGGCACCGCGGCTGCAGCCGCGAACCAGGCCGGCATCACACCGTCGCTGCTGACCACGGAGTTCGTCGCGCACCAGGACAACCGCTTCGCCGTCGGGCTGCTCAACCGGCAGGGGCAGCTCGTGAAGGACGCGAAGGTCCACCTGCGCTTCTTCACGATCGGCGCCGACGGCACGACCGGCACGCTTCGCGGCGAGGGCGACGCCACGTACATGGAACTGAACATGCCCGGCGCGCACGCGCACGACAAGAGTTTCGGCGCCGCCGTCACCGACGACACCGTCTCCTTCTACGAGGTCAACACGCCCTTCGACCAGACGGGCACGTGGGCGGTCGAGATCACCGCTACGCCCAACGACGGCAGCGCACCGTCGCAGGTCCAGGCGCCGTTCACGGTGCTCGCGACGTCGGAGAGCCCGGGGCTCGGCACGGTGCCGCCGGCGAGCCATAACGACACCTTCGCCACGAACCCCAACACCGCCAGCCTCTGCTCGCGCGTGCCACCGTGCCCGCTGCACGACAAGGTGATCGCCGACGTCCTCGGCAAGGGCCGCCCGCTCGTCGTCCAGTTCAGCACGCCGGCGTTCTGCCAGACGCGCTTCTGCGGCCCCGTGCTCGAAGTGCTCCTCAGCCAGGTGCCGCGGTACCGCGACCGCGTCGACTTCGTGCACATCGAGGTCTGGCAGGACTTCCAGGTCCACACGTACCGGCCGGCGGTGCAGGAGTGGCACCTGCCGGGCGAGCCGTACACCTTCTTCATGGGCAAGGATGGCAAGGTCGTCGGCCGGCTCGAAGCGATCTTCACCGGCCAGGAGCTGACGAGGGCCCTCGACGGCCTGGTGGCGCTCTGAGGGACGCCCGGAAGCTTTGACGCTATTGCTGCATTTAAAGTCGTTTTTCGCTTGATATGACGCCTCCCGGCGGTTACGCTGAAGGCGATGAAGACGACCCGCGACGCGCTCCGCGACCTCCTCGCCGCACAGGGCGAATCCACCGTCGCCCAGGCGGCTGCGACGCTCGGGCTGAACCAGGCGAACATCCGCCGCCACTTCGAGGTGATGCGCGCGGAGGGGCTGGTTGACGTGCGCATCCAGCGGCACGAGGTGGGGCGCCCGGCGTTCGTGTACCGGCTGACGGAGCGGGCGGAGGAGCAGAACGCACACTACCCGCGGCTGGTCAGCCGCATGTTGCGCCGGCTTGGCGCGCTGTCGCCCGACGGCGTCGCCGCGGACGGGCGTCCGCTCGCCGAGCAGCTCCTCGACGGCCTCGCCGATGACCTCGCGCTGGCCTACCGGCCGCTGGTCAACGGGCCCACCCTGCAGGAGCGCGTCGCCGAGACCAGCGACGCGCTGAAGGCCGAAGGGATCGTCGACCACTGGCGCAAGGATGCCGACGGCTACCACCTCATGAACACGGCGTGTCCGTACCGCAAGGCAGCCGAGGCCTCGGACGCGCCCTGTCAGGCCGACCGCAGGACCGTCGAGCTGCTGGTGCAGGCGCCCGTCGCGCAGGTGAGCCGCGTCGTCGATGGTCAGCCGCAGTGCGAATACGTGGTGCAGGAGATTCGCGCGGCGGCCAGAGCGCGCGACGAGCGGGCGGCGGTCGCCGAGCCGTAGGGACGAGCGCGGCGGAGCTATTGCCCCGCATCAACGCAGGGAAGGGACGCATGGCGGATACACTGCTGACGATCGAAGGCCTGACGGTGAGCGTCGAGGGGAAGCAGATCCTCAACGGCGTCGACCTGACGGTGCGGCACGGCGAGGTGCACGCGATCATGGGGCCGAACGGCTCCGGCAAGAGCACGCTCGCCAATGCGCTGATGGGCCATCCGCGGTACCAGGTGACGGGCGGCACGGTGCGCTTCAAGGGCGAGGAGATCCTCGCGCTCTCCCCCGACAAGCGGGCCCAGCGCGGCCTCTTTCTCGCGTTCCAGTACCCGATGAGCATCCCCGGCGTGACGATGGTCAACTTCCTGCGCCAGGCGATGAAGGCGGTGCGCGGCGAGGATGTGCCCGTGCGCGAGTTCCGCGAGAAGCTGTTCGCCACGATGAAGCTGCTGAAGATGGACCAGGAGTTCGCCCGCCGCTACGTCAACGAGGGCTTCTCCGGCGGCGAGAAGAAGCGCGCCGAGATCCTCCAGATGGGCATCCTCGACCCGGACCTCGCGATCATGGACGAGACCGACTCCGGGCTCGACATCGACGCGCTGCGCACCGTGGCCGAGGGCGTGAACGCGCTGACGACGCCGAAGCTCGGCATCGTGCTGATTACGCACTACCAGCGGCTCCTGAACTACATCAAGCCGCAGTTCGTCCACATCCTCTACCAGGGCCGCATCATCGAGTCAGGCGGTCCGGAGCTGGCGCTCCAGCTCGAAGCGGAAGGCTACGACCCCGTCATCGAGAAGTACGCGCCGGCACTCGTGGCCGCGACAGGAGAGAAGGCGTAGATGGTCGCCAAGATCAGACCCGAGATCGCGAAGCAGGACGGCTACAAGTTCGGCTTCAACGACAACGACCGCGCGACGTACAAGTACCGCACTGAAAAGGGTCTCAGCGAAGACATCGTCCGCGAGATCTCCGCCGTCAAGGACGAGCCGCAGTGGATGACGGACTTCCGCGTGAAGTCGTACCACCACTTCCTGGAGAAGCCGATGCCCACGGGCTTCTGGGGCGGCAACATCCAGAACTACGAGCTCGACTTCGACGACATCTACTACTTCGCGCGCGCCTCCGACCGCGCCGAGCAGGACTGGTCCGACGTGCCGGAGTACATCAAGGACACCTTCGACAAGCTCGGCATCCCC
>JAKAMA010000316.1 GCA_021813085.1 Chloroflexota bacterium
GCGCGGTCCAGCAGCATACCGATGACGAACCAGCGGCCATCGCCGCCACGGTAGGCGCGCCAGAACGGCGTCGCGCCGCCGCGCTCGCGGCGCTGCGGGAGCTGGCCGGTGAACAGGTGCCGGGTGATGTTGAACGCCTGCAGCGAGAGCTGGCTGCCGAGCAGCGACGTGTCGAGCCGCATGCCGCGGCCGGTCGCGTTGCGGCCCAGCAGCCCGGCGAGGATGGCGACCGCGGCGTGCAGCGCGCCCACCTGGTCAGCGACCGGCACGCCGGCCGGCAGCGGCGGGTCGTCCGGCTCACCCGTCACGCTCATCAGCCCGCTGCGTGCCTGCGCGAGGATGTCGAACGAGCCGAGGTCCGCCTCGTCTCCGTACGCGCCGTGGCCGGACGCCTGCACGTAGACGATGCGCGGGTTCACCGCGGCGAGCGCATCGTATCCGAGGCCCAGGCGCTCGACCGCCGCGGCGCGGAAGTTGGTGAGGAAGACGTCGGCGCCCCGCGCGATCGCGAGCAGCACCTCGCGCCCGCGGTCGTGCTTGAGGTCGAGCGCGACCGAGCGCTTGCCGCGGTTGTGCGCCTCGAAGTACGCGCTCAGGCCCAGCTCCGGCGCAACGTCGAAGTGGCGCCCGGGGTCGCCCGACCGCCGCTCCTCGACCTTGATGACGTCGGCGCCGAGATCCGCCAGCACGGCGGACGCGTACGTCCCCTGCTGCCAGATCGTCAGGTCCAGCACGCGGATGCCGTCGAGTGGCCGGCGCATAGGCGGATTCTCGCGCCCGCGGCCACGAGTGTCCAGAACGAGCGGCGGTGCGGCGATTGACCGCGGATCGTGCATCGCCTACAACAAACCCGTGCCCGACTCGACTCTTGACCTCCCGGAGACGTACGCCCGGCTCGACCCAGAAGGCCTGATGGACCGCATCGCGCGGCTCCCCGGCCAGGTGGAAGAAGCGTGGGATGCCGGCCAACGGCTCGTCCTTCCGCGCGAGTACGCGGACGTCGACCGGGTGGTCGTGCTCGGGATGGGGGGCTCGGGCATCGGCGGCGCGCTCTTGCAGGCGCTCGCCGTGCAGATGCGCGCGCCGGTCCCGGTGGCGACCGTGCGCGGCTACACGCTGCCCGAATACGTCGGCGCGCGCTCGCTCGTGCTCGCCTCGTCGAACAGCGGCGAAACCGAGGAGACGGTCGCCGCGCTCAGCCAGGCCGTCGAACACGGCGCGCGCTGCGTCGTGATCACGACGGGCGGCCGCCTGCTCGAGATCGCGCGGGAACGGGGCTTGCCCGCCCTGACGTACGCGTGGACAGGCGAACCGCGCGCCGCGCTGGGTTGGAGCTTCGCGTCGCTGCTGGGCATCTGCTCGTCGGCCGGCGTGCTCCCGGGGCTCGATGCCGCGCGCGGCGACGCCCTCGTGTCGATGCGGGCGCTGGGCACCCAGATTACGCGGAGCGTCGACGAGGCGGTGAACCCGGCCAAGCGTCTGGCCCGCGTCCTCGAGGGACGCCTGCCGGTGTTCGTGGGCGCGGAGGCGCTGGCGCCGGTGGCCTACCGCTGGCGCACGCAGGTCAACGAGAACGCGAAGAGCTGGGCGATCGTCGACGAGCTGCCGGAGATGGACCACAACGCGCACGCCGGCTACGAGCTGCCGCGCCGCGTCGTGCCCTTGCTGCACGCGGTCTTCCTGCGACAGGAGTCGCTGCACCCGCGCCTGCGGCTGCGCGTCGACGCGACGCTCGACGAGCTGAAGCGGGCCGGGGTCTCGGGCGGCGTCGTCGCGGTCCCCGGGCGCCACCCGATCGAAGAGGTGTTCTGGGCGCTGTACTTCGGGGACTATGTGAGCTACTACCTGGCGCTGCTCAACGATGTGCACCCGTCGCCAACGCCCACGCTCGCATCGCTCAAGGCATACCTGGCGACGCGGGCGGGTTAGCCACCGGGCGTCGACGTCGCGGCCGACTGGATCAAGCTGGCGAAGTTGCCGTCGGCGCCCAGCACGACGACGATGTCAGGGGTGCCGGTAATCTGCGCCTTCTCTGCCGCCGTCGCGCTGCGGATCCGGTCCGCCGGGATGTTCAGCCACGTGGCGAGTAGCTGCGCGTTGGCGTCCGTGCCGCTCTTCATGGTCAGGATTATCGACTGGCTGTGCGTTGTGCCGTCGAAGGCGTTGGTCGTCTCGAGCTGGTTGACCGGGTATCCCTTCGAGGCGATGTACTGGACGATGTCCCTCGCCAGGTTGGTGGTCGTCGTGCCGTTCTCGACCTGCACGCGCACTGGTGCCGGTGGTGTGGCCGAAGCTGCCGCGGCCGGCGTCTCGTTCGCGAACACGGCCTGCACGATCGGGTCGACGGATGCCTTGCTCCAGCAGAGCACCTCTGCGCCGCCGGCCTTCGTGCAGGGCACGGTCGCCGGCCCGAGCGACACGGCGTGGAGGTTCCCCTCGACCTGCTTCGCCAGCACCGCGTAGCCGGGGATCAGGCTGTCCGGGATGTCCGTCCGGATGGCGCTCTTGTACTCGTTCCACAGCGGCAGCGCCTTCGACAGCACCCCCAGCGAGTTCGCCTTCGCGATGACGGCGAAGATCACGCGCTGCTGGCGCTGGATGCGGTCGAGGTCGTCGCTGCTGTACCGGATCCGCGCGTACGCCAGCGCCGTCTCGCCGTCCATGTGCTGGATGCCGGGATAGAAGTGCTGCGGGTTGTAGGCGCCGGGTAGCTCCGACTCCGAATAGTACGGGTCGTAGACCTCCGTCGGCACGTTCACATCGATACCGCCGAGCGCGTCGATGATCTTCTTGAAGCCGTTGAAGTCGATCAGCACGTACTTGTCGATCTTGATGCCGAGGTTGTGCTGGAGCACTTCCTTCATCAGGCCGATGGGCCCCTCGGGGTAATGCTGGCTCTCCGCCTGAACGAGCGCGGTGTTCACGCGGTCGTGGTAGTAGCCGCCGGACTTGAGCGGGATCGCCACCCAGAGGTCGCGCGGGATCCCCAGGATGTTGGCGGACTTGGTCTTCGGGTTGACGCTGACCACCTCGATGGTGTCCGTGCGCGTCCAGGCCGTCTCGTAGGGACGGCGGTCGATGCCGACGACGAGGATGTTGATCGGCGCGTCCGACGCGCTGCTCCCGGTCAGGTCGATGCCCGGCACCAGCGGCTGCAGCACCGAACCGCCGGGGATCCGCACCGGGTTGCCCGGAAAGAAGATCGGGATCGCGTGGGTGATGATGACGAGCGCCAGGTACACGGACGCGACGGCGAAGAGACCGATCGCCGAGGCGACGAGCGCGCGCTGACTGCGTGTCGTATGTGCGGGGGAGGTCCGATCGCCGGTTGACACTGCCCGGAGCGTATCCGCGGTGGATCCGGCATGTCAAGCGACGCCCCGCGTTCATGTCGAATCTGTAATGCATTGACAGAGCGCGGCCCGATCCCTATGATCTCGCGGCGATCGCCGGCAGGACGGCTG
>JAKAMA010000317.1 GCA_021813085.1 Chloroflexota bacterium
TAGACGCGTGCCTGCTCGTCGATGCGGTCGTCGCTGGTCGCGATCATGCCGCCTTCCCCGGCGGTGATCACCTTCGTCGGATAGAAGGAGAAGGCGGCCGCGACGCCGAAGCTGCCCGCCGGCTTCCCGCCGAGCGTACTGCCGTGGGCGTGCGCCGCGTCTTCGACGAGCGGCACGCCCGCCCGGGCGCAGATGTCCTGGAGCTCGGCGATGCGCGGCGTGATGACGCCGCCGATGTGCACGACGACGACGGCGCGCGTCTTCGGGCCGAGCAGCGACCGCACGTGGTCGACGTCGACGGAGAAGGTGGCGGGGTCGCACTCGGCGAAGCGCACCACGCCGCCCGCGTGCTCCACCGCGGCGGGCGTCGCGAAGAACGTGTTCGTCGGCACGATGACCTCGCCGCCGGCGACGCCGATGGCGCGAACGATGATCTCGAGCGCGCTCGTGCCGCTGCTCGTCGCGATCGCGTGCGTGGTGCCCGCGGTCCGGGCGAACGCCTCCTCGAACGCGGCGCCGTGCTTGCCGAGGGTGAGCTGTCCGGAGGCGAGGCAAGCATCGATCGCTGCCAGGATCTGCGTCCGGTCTTCTTCCGGGATGTGGATCTTCGCGGGGGGGACTCGCATGCACCTTCCTCGAACGGTTCAACGGACGGCGCCGCGTGCGCGGCCACGTCCGCGGGGAAGCGTACGGAAGCAACGATGAAGATTGGGTGAAGGGCGCCTGAACGGGATCTATGAATTCGCGAGCGGCAACTCCACCTGCACGGTCGTGCCGGCGGGCGACGTGTGGAGCGCCACCGAGCCGCCGTGGGCCTCGGCGATGTGGCGCACGATGGCGAGCCCCAGGCCGCTGCCGTCGCCATGGCGCTTACGCCCGTCGCGGCCGCGGAAGAAGCGCTCGAAGGCGTGGCGCGCCTCGTCCTCGCTCATCCCCGGTCCTTCGTCGCGGATCTCGGCGACCGCCTGGCGGCCGTTCGCGCGCAAGGTCACGTCGATGGGCTTCCCGGGCTCGGAGTACAGCGCCGCGTTGTCGATGAGGTTCTCGAAGATCTGCCCGACACGCTGCTCGTCCGCATCAATACGCAACGGGCCGTCCGGCAGGTGGACGTCGATCTGGCGGTCGCGGAAGCGCTGCTGTTCGCGCTCCGCCACCGTCCGCGCGATATCGGCGAGGTCGACGGGTTGCCGCTGCAGGATGAGGCGCGCATCGACCTGCGAGAGGAGCAGCAGGTCCGCGAGGATGCGGCTCATCCTGCGTGACTCCGCTTCCGTCTCGGCGATGACCTGCTCGCGGTCCTCCGGAGGCAGGCCGCCGCCGCGCAGCACCTCGAGGTTCCCGCGCATCACCGCGAGCGGGCGCCGCAGCTCGTGCGACGAATCCGCGAGGAACGCGCGGTGCGCGTCGAGCGTCGATTCCACCTTGGCGATGAGCTCGTTGAGCGTGCGCACCAGATCGCCGACCTCTCCGCGCTGCTCCTCGCCTTCGATGCGGCGGGAGAAGTCGCCCGTCGCCTCGATCTCGCCGGCGGTGTCCGTCGCCGCGCGGATCGGCTGCAGGGCCGGGCCGGCGAAGATGTACGACAGCCCGTTGGCGGCGAGCAGCGCGAGCACGCCGCCGCCGATGAGCAGGATGCGGATGAGGTCGAGCGCGGCATCGGTCTGGTGGAGCGAGCGTGCGACGAGGAGCGTGTTCCCGTCCTCGAGGGGCTGGTAGAGGATGCGCACGCGCTCGTCGTTCGAGGTGTCGTGCGTCTCAAGCGCAGGCGCGCTCAGGGTCTTGTGTTTCGTCGCGATGGGCAGCTCCGAGGTGAGGTTGCTCGACTTCTCGATCGGGACGCCTTCCGGGTTGAGCACCTCGGCGTACACGCCGGGATCGGCGATCTCGTCGAGCACGGTCTGGTTGAGCTGGACGCGGCCGTTGGCGGCCAGCGGGCGGCTGGTGATCTGGTGCGCGCGCACGGACAGCGAGTCATCGACCGACGCGTAGAGCCGCGCCGAAATCCGCAGGTAGACGATGACGCCGAAGACCGCGAGCACGGCCGCGAAGAGAAGGCTGTAGAGCAGCGTCAGCCGGAAGCGGAGCGACACCTAGGCCTGCCTGAGCACGTATCCGAACGAGCGCACCGTCTGGACGAGCCGCGACCGGCCGCCCGCTTCGAGCTTCTCCCGCAGGTGGCCGACGTGCACGTCCAGGTAGTTCGAGTCGCCGCCGTCGTAGCCCCAGACCTGTAGCGTCACGGCATCGCGTTTCAGCACGGTCTCGGGATTGCGCATGAAGATTTCGAGCAGCCGGTACTCCGTGGGCGTCAGGTCGATCCGCGCTCCCTCGCGCGTCACGACGTGGCGCCGGGTGTCCAGCACGACGTCCGCGTACGTCAGCGTCTCCTCGGACGCTGACGTACGCTCCGCGCGCCGCAACAGCGCCCGCATGCGCGCCGCCAGCTCCGCCAGCTCGAACGGCTTGGTGAGGTAGTCGTCGGCGCCCGACTCCAGGCCCAGGATGCGGTCGGGGACGGTGTCCCGCGCCGAGAGCATGAGGATCGGCATGTCGTTGGTGCGGCGCAGGTGGCGGCAGAGCGAGACGCCATCGAGGTCGGGCATCGTCACGTCCAGGACGGCGACATCGACGCTCTTCGTCTCGATGTACGCGATCGCCTCCTGGGCGTCGGCGAACGTCTCGACATCGAAGCCGTGGACGCGCAGCCCGCGCTTCAACACGCGCAGCAGCCGCTCGTCGTCATCGACGACAACCGCCTTCGCGACGCGCTGGCTGGCCGATGCATTCATCGCTCAGTGTCCATGATAGCCAATGCCGGGGTGCCGAGAGCCCGCAGCTCTTCGTGCCGCTCCGCGTTGCATCCCGGCGTCTCCGCGTCGATGCTTCCGCGCGTCAGCACGGGACGTAGCCCGGCTTGCCGAGCAGCTTGTCGAGGCGCACCGGCCGCAATCCGCGCGCCTTCAGCCCGTCGAGGATGATCGGCAGCGCCTGCAGGATGACGGTGCGGTTGGCGCCGATGTTCCCATCGATCCCGTCGTGCAGCAGGATGATCGATCCGGGCCGGACACCCTTGAGGATGCGGCGCGCGACGAGCTGGCCGTCGTTGGTCGCCCAGTCGCCGGCGGAGTCATCCCAGGTGATCATCGTCATCCCGTGGTCCGCGACCACGTGCGCGATGAATGGCGTGTGGCTCCCGTGGGGGGGCCGGTAGAAGGCCGGGCAGACGCCGAGGTTGCGCTTGAAGGCGTCCTGCGCCCGCTGGAGCTCAGGGTAGCGCGGGTCGAGCCAGCGCACGGCGTCGTGGAGGTACGAGTGGTTGCCCAGGAGGTGGCCATCGGCCATCAGCGCCCGCGAGACGTCCGGGCGCTTGTCCAGGGCCTTGCCGACGGTGAAGAACGTCCCCTTCACGCCGTGGGCATCGAGGATCGCCGCGATCTCTTCCGTGTACGGC
>JAKAMA010000318.1 GCA_021813085.1 Chloroflexota bacterium
GGGGCGGCTGCGCTCCATTGCGTGCGGCCGTCGTCTGTTGTCGACTCACTCGTCGTCGTCGTGGTCGTGCTCTTCCGCTTCACCCGCGCCGGATGCGGCGTGCGGCACGAACGGCGTCATCCGCTCACCCTCGTCCTTGCGCCGCGTCCGCTCCGGCAGCGCGTCGATCGCTGCGCGCAGCGCCGCTACGGCATCGCCGCCCGCCGCGGCCACGACGGTCACGTTCGTGTCGCGCAGCACGCGCAGCTCGGACGGTGCGATGTCCGCGCGCACCGTGGCCATCAGCGGCTTGCGCGTGAGCGTGTGCAGGCGCTGCAGGTCGATCTGCCGCCGCACCGTAAGGAGGCCGCCGATCGTCCCGACGTCGATGGCGTCGAGCCGGAAGCCATCGAGCGCGCGCACCTCGACGTCGCTCAGGTCGCCAGGCAGCCGCAGCACGTAGCCCACGCTGTCATCGAGCAGGGCCGCCGCGGACGAGCGGTCCGGGTCGAAGACGACGAAGTCGTACCCCGCCTCGCGGAGGCGCTTCGCCTCATCGTCGCCTGTGCCGGCGACCCACGCCCCGGCGATCGCCTGGCCGATGTCGCCGGGCGGCTCCGGCCGGGCGGGCGCGTCCGGCGTGCCGACGATCACGACATCGGCGCCGCCCTGCGCCAGCGCGGCCGCCCCGGCGGCGTCGGGCGCCAGCCCTGCCAGCACCATCGTCGCCTGCGCCGCCGAGCGCGCCGTCACGAAGCCCAGCGGCTGCGGCTGGAAGCGCTGGGCCTTGCGGATCCGTTCGGCGAACTTGCTCAATGCGTGCTCCTTTGCGCCCGCGGGGATGCTGCGATCATAGGGTGCCCCCGATCGTCGGACAAGCCGCCAGAGGGGACGCCTGGCCCGGTCCGATCAGCCGCGAAATCAGGCCCGTGTCCGGCCCGGTTTGGTGCCTGTTTGTGCTACAATTCGAACGTGCAAGAGCTCCCGGGAACCCGACGCGCACGGCCCCTCCGCAGCCGGCCTCTTGCTCTCCGGATGACCCTCCAGCACCGAATGGAAGCCACGCACGCATGGTGAGACAACGCATGGAAGACGAGGCGCCTGCGCCTCGCCGGGGCAAGGCGCCGGCCTCTTACACCGCCAGCGATATCCAGGTCCTCGAAGGGCTCGAAGCCGTCCGCCGGCGCCCGGGCATGTATATCGGGACGACGGATCAGCGCGGCCTCCACCACCTCGTCTACGAGCTTGTCGACAACTCCGTCGACGAGGCGATGGCGGGCTTCTGCGACCGCATCGACATCACGATCGAGGCCGACAACTGGGTGACGGTGCGGGACAACGGCCGCGGCATCCCCGTCGACAAGCACAAGACGACCGGCAAGTCGGCGCTCGAGACGATCATGACGGTCCTCCACGCCGGCGGGAAGTTCGGCGGCGGCGCCTACAAGGTCTCCGGCGGCCTCCACGGCGTCGGCGCCTCCGTGGTCAACGCGCTCGCTCGCCGGATGTACGTCGAGGTGCACCGCGACGGCAAGCTGTACCGGCAGGAGTACGAGCGCGGCATCCCGAAGGGTGAGCTCAAGACCACGACGGAGAAGGGCCAGACGCACACCGGCACCACCGCGGCGTTCCTTGGCGACGACGAGATCTTCGACACGCTTGAGTACGACTACGACGTCCTGCTCCAGCGCTTCCGCGAGATGGCGTACCTCACCAAGGGCATCTGGATCCGCTTCGAGGACAAGCGCGCCGGCCGCGAACGCGACATGAACTTCTGCTTCGAGGGTGGCGTCGCCAGCTTCGTCCGTCACGTCAACAAGGGCCGCAACACCCTCAGCGCGCGCCCCATCTACATCGAGAAGACGGTCGAGACCACGCAGGTGGAGGCCGCGATCCAGTACAACGACGGCTTCTCGCAGGTCGAGTTCAGCTTCGCCAACACGATCAACACGATCGATGGCGGCGCCCACCTCACCGGCCTGCGCTCGGCGCTGACGCGCGTCCTCAACGACTACGCGCGGAAGCAGAAGTTCCTCAAGGACGACGACGCCAACCTCAGCGGCGACGACGTGCGCGAGGGCATGGTCGCGGTGATCAGCGTCAAGCTGCCCGAGCCGCAGTTCGAGGGCCAGACCAAGACCCGCCTCGGCAACGCCGACGTCAAGAACCACGTCGAGAGCGCCGTCGCCGAAGGCCTCATGCAGTACCTGGAAGAGCACCCGGCGGACGGGCGCCGGATCATCGAGAAGGGCATCATGGCCTCCCGCGCGCGAGAGGCGGCGCGCAAGGCGCGCGACCTCGTCGTCCGCAAGGGCCTGCTCGATGGGACGATGCTCCCGGGCAAGCTTGCCGACTGCTCGGAGCGCGACCCGCACCAGTGCGAGCTGTATCTCGTCGAGGGCATCTCGGCGGGCGGCACGGCGAAGACCGGCCGCGACCGCCGCTTCCAGGCGATCCTGCCGCTGCGTGGCAAGATCCTCAACGTCGAGAAGGCGCGTATGGAGAAGATGCTGGCGCACGAGGAGATCCGGGCGTTGATCACCGCGCTGGGCACGGGCTTCGGCGACACGATGGACATGAGCAAGCTCCGCTACCGCCGCGTCATCATCATGGCCGACGCCGACGTCGACGGCTCCCACATCCGCACGCTGCTGCTGACGTTCTTCTTCCGCTACATGCGCCAGCTCATCGACGAAGGCTGCCTGTACATCGCCCAGCCGCCGCTCTTCCGTATCCAGAACGGGCGCCAGCACACCTGGATCTACTCCGACCAGGAGCGCGACGCCTTCCTCGGCAAGCTCAAGGAGGGCCAGAAGGCGCACGTCCAGCGCTACAAGGGCCTCGGCGAGATGAACCCGGAGCAGCTCTGGGAGACGACGATGGACCCCGAGAAGCGCACCATGCTCCTGGTCGGCATCGAAGACGCGATGAGGGCCGAGGAGATCTTCTCGACCCTCATGGGCGACGAGGTCGCGCCGCGCAAGAAGTGGATCCAGGGCCACGCCACGCAGGTGAAGAACCTCGACGTGTAGCGCTCACCCCGCACGCACGGCCGGCGAGCCGCCGCCGTGCGGACGCCCGCTGCGCTACCGCAGCCGCTCGAGCCGCGTGGGCCGCGGCGTCGGGACACCGCCGTCATCGCAGAACCCACGCCCGCCCGAACGCGCCATGAAGAGCAGCCGTGTCCCCCCGGGGTTCCATGCCACCGGGATCACTTCGCCGACGCCCTCGACGAGCGCCGAGTACGCGCCGGAAACGACGTCCACGACATCGATTGCCCTCTGATTCGGGTTGCCGCGACCCAGCGTGAGCACTGCGATCGCCGACGCATCCTGCTTCCAGACGAATTCGAGCGTGTTCCCCTCGAGCGGCGGAGCCAGTTCCCGCAGCTTTCCGGTCCCCGGGTCGAACACAAAGAGTGTCATGCGCATGCAGAAGTTCCCGTTGAACGCCATCAGGTGC
>JAKAMA010000319.1 GCA_021813085.1 Chloroflexota bacterium
GCTCCTGCCGGGGGGGCCGATGGGCATGGGCGATGTCAAGCTGGCGCTCTTCATCGGCTTCGCGCTGGGGTTTGGCCTCGTCGTGCCGGCGATGCTGGTGATGGCGATCTCGGGCGGCATCGTCGCCGCTGTGCTGCTGCTGCTGAAGCTCGCGGGCCTCCGGCGGGTGAACTACATGTTCTACGCGCCGTTCATCGCCGTCGGTGCGGTGGTGGTCCTGCTCACCCAGGGCAGCGTCTTCTTCCGGCTCTGATCCGTGGCCGGCGCGGTACGGGCGGCCGGCGGGTCGCCCAACATACGGGCGCTCTCCGTGCGCCGGACATTCGCTAGAATGCGGGTGCCCAGCGCGCCGGAGAGATAGATGGCGATCAACGTCCGACTGCTCGACCACACGACCGACCCGATCCGCTCGCTGTACGTGGCCTACCGGACGGCGTACTCGGCGCTGCCGCCCCAGACGATCGTCGACCGCATTCGGGACGAGAAGATCACGCGCGGGCAGATGCTGGAGTTCGTGGAGAAGCGGCTGGAGACGGGGCACGCGTCGCCGCTCGAGCAGGTTTGGTTCGAGTTCGCGATCTCCGGCGTCAGCCGCGCCTTCAGCCACCAGTTCGTGCGCCACCGCATCGGCATCAGCTTCGAGCAGCAGAGCCAGCGCTACGTCGCCTTCAAGAAGGGCGAGTTCCCGTACACGGTGCCGGAGACCGTGAAGCGGGCGGGTATGGCGGACAAGATGGAAGAGGCGTTCGGCCGCCTGGGCGAGCTTTACCAGGAGATGATCGACGCGGGCGTCCCCGCTGAGGATGCGCGCTTCCTGATCCCGAACGCCGCGAACACGAACTTCAAGGTCGTCGTCAACTTCCTGGAGCTGCTGCACATCTGCGACCTGCGGCTCTGCACGCGCGCGCAGTGGGAGTTCCGGCAGGTGGCGTCGCAGATGCGCGCCGAGATCCACCGCACCTTCCCGGAGCTGGCGCGGCACGTCCAGCCGAAGTGCGGCGACCAGCGCTGGGGTTATTGCGACGAGTCGCTCGAGGACTGGCAGGCGTGCCCGATCGGCCGCAAGCGCCCGCACAAGAAGCAGCTCTTCGCGCTGTTCGACGCGCAGCGCCGCGGCGAGCTGGCGCCGCTGGCGGAGGGCGACTTCGAGATCATCGAGCAGGCGGGCGCGTCCGTCGCGACGGCCGGCAGCGCGAAGGCCGCAGCCACGCCGGCCGTCACCTTCCCGAACGGCGAGCGCGCGTTCGAGGGCACCCCGCCGTCGGTCCGGGACGAAGGGTAGGCGGCGTCGGCCAGGCTGACCACACCGATCCGGCACCCGGGAGACCTCGGGCGGTCGGGTCCGGGATGTATCATGGGCGCCATGGACATCCGGTTCTGCACGACGGCAGACGGCGTGCGCATCGCCTACACGGTGTCCGGCAGGGCGGACGGTTCGCCGCTGATCTGGATCCCCGAGTGGGTGAGCCACCTCGAGCTGATCGAGCATCATCCGGCGTTTCGTGCCGGGCACGATGCGTTCCGGGAGCGGTTCCGGCTGATCCGGTATGACAAGCGGGGCACCGGGCTCTCGGATAGGGGTTTCGACGACTTCTCGCTCGACGCGCGCCTTCTGGACCTCGAAGCGGTGGTGAGCGACCTGAAGCTGCGGCGCCTGTCCCTCTTCGGATCGTCGGAGGCGGGTCCGCTGGCGATGGCGTACGCGGCACGCTGGCCAGGCCGCGTATCGAGGCTCGTGCTTTGCGGCACCTGCGCACGCCCGATGAACACGCCGGCAGCGGAGGCGCTCGTCACGCTGGTGCGCGCGGAGTGGGGACTCGCGTCCGATACGCTCATGAGCATCTTCTCGCCCGACGCCACGGCGGCGGAGCGCCAGCAATGGCTCCGCTTCTCTCGCGCGGCCGCGACAAGGGAGGAAGCCGCGCTGATGCTCGAGGCGAACATCAACACCGATGTGCGCGCGTACCTGCCGAACATCAAGGCGCCCACGCTCGTCCTGCACGCCAGGGGCGACCGGGCGATCCCCTTCGAGCATGGCCGCGAAGTCGCGGGCGGTATCCGCGGCGCGCGGCTGGTGCCGCTCGACAGCCACAACCACATCCCGAACCCGGACGAAATGGTGGACATCGTGCGCATCGCCAGTGCGTTCCTGCTCGGCGAGGACACCACGCCTGAGGTGGCGCCTGCGCGCCCGGGCGGACGGGCGGGCGCGCCCGTGGCCGTCATGTTCACGGACGTCGAGGGGTCGAGCGCGCTCACGGAGCGCCTGGGGGACGCGCGGGCACGCGGTCTCCTTCGGGTGCACGAGCGTGTCACGCGGGACGCACTGCGCGCACACGGCGGCGCCGAGGTGAAGGCCACGGGCGACGGGTTCATGGCGTCCTTCCCTTCGGTGGCCGCCGGACTCGCGTGCGCGGTCGCGATCCAGCGCGCCCTTGCCACGCACAATGCGGCGGCCGACGAGCCCGTACGGGTGCGCATCGGCGTGAATGCAGGCGAGCCGATCGCCGAGGGCAGCGACCTGTTCGGCTCCGCGGTGAACCTTGCAGCGCGCATCGCCGCGCATGCGGGCGCAGGCGAGATTGTCGTGTCGAACGTGGTCCGCGAGCTGTGCTCCGGCAAAGGGTTCCTCTTCGCAGACCGGGGCGAGTTCCTGCCAAAGGGGTTCGACGAGCCGGTACGGCTCTTCGAAGTCCGCTGGCAAGAGGAAGAGCTTCCCGCCAACACGGCGGAGCCGCCGCCAGCCCACCGCCAGGATCCTCCGCGGCACGGCCAATAACCCCCGCATGCAGGTGCGCCTGCCCAGAGCGGCGCACGTCTCGATAGCGAATGCAAGCATTGCTAACGTTTGCACAAGATGAAGACCGTTGCGCGGACGGATACGCACGCCAGGCTACAGGAACAGCTCCGCCGCTTTTGCACCGTTTCCGAAGCCGCCGACATGCTCGGCGTGAGCGCCTCGACCATCTGACGTTGGATTGACGCGGACCGCCTCCCAGCGTTCCGGCTCGGCCCAAAGGCCATACGGATCAGAATGAGCGACGTCGAACGGGCAGTGCACCCGGTCGCTCGACGCGTGGAGGACACGCTCAAGCCTGCGGCCGCCGCCCGCCGCGAATCCGCACCGAGGCGGCTCACGAAGCTGCAGGCAGACCGAGGATTGGATGCGCTCGCTGCCGCCGGGGACCTCCGGAGAAGCATCCGCAGGCGTCGCAAGGGCAGGCCGCTGCCCGACTCCGCGGCGCTGATCAGGGCCGCCCGCGACGCACGTCCACGCGGAACATAAGCGACGCCCTGGTGCTCGACGCCAGTGTGGCCGTCAAGCTGGTGCTCGATGAGGAACTCTTCGAGACCGCGCATGCGCTCGTCCGCGACGGCCTGCTCGCGCCGCCCCATCGTCGCACCGCCCCTGCTCCCGAGCGAACTCACCA
>JAKAMA010000011.1 GCA_021813085.1 Chloroflexota bacterium
TGCTCCTGATCACGGAGATTCGCGGGGCGGAGCGCATCGAGGACGCCGTCGGCGACTACAACGCCGTCCTCGCGCACATCGACCTGTCGTACGAGATCCCGCAGGCGATCGCCAAGGGCGGCCCCGCGGTCGGCTTCTTCACCGCGAGCGAGATCCGCGAGATGGCCGCCGAAGCCGGCCTGCGCAACATCCGCGAGCTCGACCTCGAGCAGCCGCTGTACGCCGCCTTCGTCGCGCAGAAGTAGCGCGCCGGGGGCTACGGCGCCTGCGGCTTGAGCGACGTGTTGTTCACGAAGCCAAACTCGCTGAACGGCCAGTACGTGACCCACGCCTGGCCGATGATGTTCGCTTCGGGCACGAAGTCGCACGTCTGTTGCGGGCTGCACGCCGCCTGCCAGGCGTGCGAGTCGTAGCTGTTGTTGCGGTTGTCGCCGAGCACGAAGTACTCCCCCGGGGGCACGGTCTTGGGGCCGTAGGTGTAGTTGGGCGCCGACAGCTCGTACGGCTCGACCAGTGGCGAACCGTTGATGAACACCTTGGCGTCCTTCACCTGCACGGTATCCCCGGGCACGCCGATCACCCGCTTGATGAAGTCGCGGCTCGGGTCGAGCGGGAACTTGAAGACGATCACGTCACCCCGCTGCGGCGCCCGGAACAGGTGCTTCATGCCACCGCTGTCCGGGATGAAGGGCAGGAACTTGTGCAGCTCATGCGTGTTGACCCGGTAGTAGATCGCCTTGTTCACCAGCAGGTACTCGTTGTTCGTGAGCGACGGCAGCATGCTCGAGCCCTCGACGCGGAAGTTCTGCACGACGGCCTTCACCGCGAAGAAGATCAGGACCGCCAGGATCAGCGTCTCGACCAGCTCGCGGCCGAAGCGGCGGGCCTTCGCGCGCCGCCGGCGCCCTTCCGCACCTTCGTAGGGGAAGGTGCGCTCGAAGGCCCGCTCGCTCAGCCCCAGGTCCGTGTTCCCGTACGACAGCTCGAGGGCAGCAGGCACGTCACCGTACGGGTCGGCCTGGACGCCCGCCTGATCCACCGCTGCGAAGGGCCGCCCTGCGGTGGGCGCGGCCGCCTCCGCCGGCGCCGTCCGGACCTCAGCCGCGCCGTCGCCAGGCCGCCGCCAGCGATCGCCATCGATCGCGGCCGCCGTGTCGCCTGGCGCGGGCGCTGCGCCGTCGTTCAGGTGCGTCTCAGGGCCGTCGAGCCTGCGCTCCGCCGGGGCAGATGAGGGGTCGGTCTCTGGCTCCCGGCGGGTGGGGTCGTCAGACATAAGCCGCCCATTGTACCATGTCGCGCCGCCGCCGCCCTCGGCCACGCTCTGTTAGAATGCGCCGCGCCGATGAATGCATCCGCCGGATCCTCGTCGCAGGCTCAGGCCCAGGAAGCGGCGGTCCTGCGCCGCGCCCGTCTCGGCGACCTCGACGCGTTCAACTCCCTCGTCGACCTCCACCAGCGCGCCGTCTACAACCTCTGCCTGCGGATGCTCGGCAGCGCCGCGGTCGCCGAAGATGCGACGCAGGAGGCGTTCCTCTCGGCCTATCGCCACATCGCGGCGTGCAAGGGTGACCGCTTCCGGCCCTGGATGCTGCGCATCGCCGCCAACGCCTGCAGCGATGAGCTCCGCCGCCGGCGCCGGCGGCCGGCGCTCTCGCTCGACGAGCCTCGGCGCCCGGACGAGCCCCCGCTGGACCCGGCCGACCCGGCGCCCGGCCCCGAGTCCGAGACGCTGCGCGCGGAGCAACGGCGCCTGATCGCCGCTGCCCTGCTGCGGCTTCCCGAAGACCAGCGGCTCGCCGTCATCCTCTGCGACGTGCAGGGCTGCTCGTACGACGAGATCGCCGAAGCGACCCGCACACCGCTCGGCACCGTGAAATCGCGCATCGCGCGCGGCCGCGAGAAGCTGCGCCGCGAGCTGACCGCGGCGGGAACGATCGGCGGCGCGCCGGCGTCGTAGATCATGGGCCCGGCTCAGCATGCGCCGGGAAAGGTGGCACGGGTGTGAAGAAGCTGTCCGCGGTCCTGGGCCGGGCTCACGAGCCGGACGCCAGCCTGTCGTCGTTCGCCGACGGCACGCTCGGCGCCGGCGGGGCGGCGCGCGTCGAGGAGCACATCGCGGCGTGCGCCCGCTGCGCGGCGCGCGTCGACGAACTGCGCGCGCTGCGCGCGATGCTCGCCGCCCTCCCCGACGAGGACGCGCCGCGCTCCTTCCGTCTGCGCCCGGGCGACGTCACGGCCAGCCGCCCGCGCCCGGCTCCATCCTTCGCGCTGCGGGCGATGCCGGCGCTGGCAGCCGCGGCGGTCGTCGTCTTCGCCGCGCTCGTCGCCGTCGACGCGCTCGGCGGCGGTGGCAGCGCGCAGCCGGGGGCGGCACCGCAGCTTGCGGCGAAGGGCGCCGCATCGCCTCCCGCGGCCGCCTTCGCGCCGCGCGAGACGGCGCCCCAGGCGCCCACCCCGGGGACAACGGGCGCCGAGAACTCCGCCCCCGGGCTCGCGGCGACGCCGGAGGCGGCCGCCGCCATGCAGCCGCCTGCCACGCCGGGAACTTCCGCGGGCAGCGCAGCGTCTACTCCTGCGACGGGGACGCCCGGCGTGGCAGACAACGTACGCCGGCCCGCGGCGCCTGCGGCGCCCACCGCCGGCCCGCAAGAGGCGGCGAACGCCCAGAGGGCAGCCGGCGGAGGGGGCACGGGCTGGCTACGCTGGGCGGCAGTCGCCGCCGCGCTGGTCGCGCTCGGCGCGGGTGCGGCGAGCATCGGGACATGGGTGAGACACGGGAGGTAGTCAGATGAAGCGAGGCAGACTGGCGATCATGGGCGTGCTGGGCGCCGCCGCGTTCCTGACCTTCGGCGCCGCGACGTGCGGCGCCTTCGGCTCGACGACCACGACTGTGCAGACGACCCCGAACCAGCCGAGCGGCATCTCCGTGTCCGGGCAGGGCAAGGTCACCGGCAAGCCGGACCTCGCGCGGCTGCAACTGGGCGTGTCGGTGCTGCGCGATACCGTGGCGGCGGCGCGCGACCAGGCCGCCGCGTCGCTGACCGCCATCACGAAGGCGATGAAGGCTGACGGCGTCGCCGACAAGGACATCCAGACGGTGCAGCTCAACATCTCGCCGGAGTACAACTACACGAACGGCCGCCAGATCCTGAAGGGCTTCCGCGTGACGAACGTCCTCTCGGCCAAGGTGCGCGACATCAACAGCACCAGCAAGGTCGTGGACGACGCGGTCAACGCCGGCGGCAACGATACGCAGATCCAGAGCATCGCGTTCACCATCGACAAGCCCGCCGAGCTCCAGCGCCAGGCGCGCGAGGCCGCCGTCGCCGACGCGAAGGCCAAGGCGCAGACGCTGGCGTCGGCCAGCGGCGTCAGCCTCGGCGCCGTGACCGCCATCAGCGAGTCAGGCGGCGTGCAGCCGGTGCAGTACTCCGCCGCCGACCTCGCGCTGAAGGCGGGCGGCGCCACGCCGGCGACGCCCATCCAGCCCGGCGAGCTCGACGTCACCGTCACCGTCAACGCCACCTGGGCGATCAAGTAGGGGCGATCGGAGGTGGGAGGTGAGAGGTGGGGGACGCATCCTCCGACCTCCGACCTCCGACCTCCGATTCCCGTCTCCCGCCTCCGGCTCAAGTAGGGGCGATCGGAGGTGGGAGGTGAGAGGTGGGGGACGCATCCTCCGACCTCCGACCTCCGATTCCCGTCTCCCGCCTCCGGCCGCTACAATGGGACGCCGATACAGGATCCACGTAGCTCGGGCGATACAGGGAACATGGCGACAGAGAGCAAGCAGGACTACTACGACCTTCTCGGCGTGCCCCGCAACGCGTCCGCGGACGCGATCAAGAAGGCCTTCCGCCGCCTGGCGATGCAGTACCACCCCGACCGCAACGCCGACGACGGGGCCGAGGCGCGCTTCAAGCAGGTCAACGAGGCCTATGAGGTGCTCTCCGACCCCGAGCGCAGGGCCATGTACGACCGCTTCGGCCACGCGGCGGCCCAGGGCGGCGACAACCCGTTCGCCCGCGGCTTCGAGGGCTTCGGCTTCGGCGGCCTCGGCGATATCTTCGACGCATTTTTCGGCGGCGCCAACGGCCGCGCCCAGCGCGGGCCCGTGCGCGGCGCTGACCTCCGGCGCTCCATCACGATCAGCTTCGAGGAGGCGGTTTTCGGCGCCGAGAAAACGTTCGAGGTCACCACCGCCGAGGTCTGCGGCACCTGCAACGGCCTGCGCGCGGAGCCCGGCACCCAGCCCGAGCGCTGCCCCCAGTGCGGCGGCAGCGGCGAGATCCGCCGCACGCAGCAGAGCATCTTCGGCCAGTTCGTCAACGTGACGATGTGCGACCGCTGTCACGGCGAGGGCCGGGTCGTCAACACGCCGTGCAGGCACTGCCGCGGGACGGGGCGGGAGAAGCGCAAGCGCACGCTGTCCGTCAAGATTCCGGCCGGCGTCGATAACGGCTCGCAGATGCGCCTCACCGGCGAGGGCGAGGTGGGCGCGCAGGGCGGACCGCGCGGCAACCTCTACCTTTCGATCAACGTCAAGCCGCACGAAATCTTCCGCCGCGACGAGGACGACATCCTCCTCGACCTCGACCTCCACTTCGCGCAGGTCGCGCTCGGCGACGTCGTCGAAGTGCCGACCGTCGACGAGCAGCCGCACGAGCTGCGCATCCCCGCGGGGACGCAGACCGGCGAGCTCTTCGTCGTCCGCGGCAAGGGTGTGCCCCACCTGCGCGGCGGCGGCCGCGGCGACATGATCGTGCGCGCCAACGTCGTGACGCCGAAGGACCTCTCGAAGGAGCAGAAAGAGCTGCTGCGCCGCCTCGCCGCCTCGATGGGCCACGACGTCAAGCCCCAGGAGGATCGCGGCCTGATGGGCAAGATCAAGGACGCGCTCGGGTAATATTGCCGCCCCGCTGGATGACGGCCCGCGCGCCGCGCAGCGCTACTCGTTCGCCGCAATCCCGCCGGTTGAAGGCAGCACGAGCAGCAGCAGCGCCGCCAGCCCCGCCGTCGACGCACCGAACACGAACGTCGCCGCCGGCCCGAAGACGTCCCACAGCGCACCGCCGACGATGCTCGAGAACAGCAGCATCACCCCCGTGCTCGCCGTGTACAACCCGAGGGCGCTGCCCCGGCGTTCGGCCGGCGCCAGGTCCGCCACGTACGCCTTCCCCACGCCATCGGTAAAGGCGATGTAGGCGCCGTAGACGATGAACAGCAGCCAGACGCTCCACGTCCCGCGCGCCGCCGCAAAGCCCGCGTACACCAGCGCGAAGATCGCGAAGCCGGCGACCAGCAGCGGCCGCCGGCCGACCGTGTCCGACCGCCGGCCGGCCGGGAACGCCAGCAGCGCGTACGAGATGTTGTAGAGCACGTACGCGAACACCACCGCCGTCGCACCGAGACCCAGGTTGCGCGCCCGCAGCACGAGGAAGGCGTCGCTCGAGTTGCCGAAGGAGAAGAGCAGCGTCACCCCGACGAACGTCAGGAAGCGGCGGTCGTAGCCGTGCAGCGAGAGCAGCGGCGGCAGCGGCCCGCTCCTGGGGCGCTGTCTCGCCTCGCGCACGAAGGCCAGCAGCGCCACCGAGATCACGCCGGGGATGACGGCGACTGCGAAGACCAGCCGGTAGTTGGCCCCGCCAAACCAGGCCAGCAGGCCGATGGCGGTCAGCGGGCCAAGGATCGCCCCGCTCGTGTCCAGCGAACGGTGCAGGCCGAACGCACGCCCGCGCGTCTGCGGGCTCGTCGATGCCGCGATCAGCGCGTCGCGCGGCGCCGTCCGCACGCCTTTGCCCGTGCGGTCGACGAAGCGCGCCAGCAACACCCACGGCCACGCGCTCGCGAGCGCGAGGCCCGGCTTCGCGACCGCCGCCAGCGCGTACCCCGCGACGGTGAACGGGCGGCGCCGGCTGAACTTGTCCGACATCCAGCCGAACACGAACTTCATCAGGCTCGCCGTGCTCTCAGCGATCCCCTCGATCACGCCGACGACGATCACCGGCGCGCCGAGCGTGCTGCGCAGGAAGAGCGGCACGAGCGGGTACACCATCTCGCTGCTGATGTCCGCGAAGAAGCTGACCAGACCGAGCAGGACAACGTTGCGCGAGACGCCGGCAACGGCGGGCTTCGCGAGGTCGGCTTCGGCGCCAGTCTCGAGCATGGGTCCCCCGCCTCGTCCGGCAGTCAGGCCGCACACCCTCGGCCTGGACCCGCGAAGCCCGCCGTTGCCGATGCCGCGTCAGCGCAGATGCAGGCTCACGCCGAGCGTGCCGACGACCGTCGCCGGCAACACGAACTGTGCGGCCGTACCATCACCCGCGCGCGCCAGCGCCAGGCCGAGCGCCAGCACCACGATGCCGCCGACGGCGAGGATGATCGAGTCGCCGACGATGAAGTCCCACCAGAAGCGCCCGAAGCCGATGACCCAGCGCATCAGCCGCTGCCCCCGCCAACCGCCGGCAGCGGCGGCGCGCTGCGCTGCAGCAGGTTGATGATCGCCGCGGCGGACAGGCCGTAGATCGCCGCCAGGATCACGATCGTGGCATCCCCCGCCGCCCACTTCACGCCGATGCCCTCGCCGCCCCAGAACGTGCCGAACGACACGAGCGCCAGCCCCACCGTGAACTTGATCGCGTTCTCCGGCACCCGCGCGAGCGGCCGGTGCACCACGGCGCCCGTCGCGCCGACGATGACGAACGCAAGCAGTGCGCCCGCCGCGGCGAGGTCGAAGCGGCCCGAGTTCGTCCCGAACGTCAGCACGATGAACGCCACCTCGAGCCCCTCGAGAAAGACGCCCTTGAACGACACGACGAAGCCCGTCCAGTCGACCGCCTGGCCGCCCGCGGCGCCACCCCGTAATTCGGCGAGTTCGCGCTCGAAGATCTGCGCCTCGTCGTGCTGTGCCTTCAGCCCTGCCGCACGCAGGATCGCCTTCCGCAGCCACTGCAGCCCGAAGATCAGCAGGAGCACCCCGACGCCCACGCGCAGGGCATTGATCGGCACGTAGTGCACGAGCGACGGCCCGAGCGCCGCCACGACAGCCGCCAGCGCGAGGAACCCCGCGAGGACACCGAGCAGCGCCGTGCGCCAGTTGTGCGTCAGCCCCACGGCGAGCACGATGGTCAGCGCCTCCACCATCTCGACGGCGGAGGCGAGGAACGACGATCCCAGCAGCAGGGCGCCGCTCAGCATCGCGTCTCGTCAGGCCGCATCCGGACTACCACGGAGATCATGGTAGCGCGCGCCCTTGCGGCGGGCCATCGCGGCCGCCGGGCCGCCGCGCGCTCAGACGCGCAGCCAGCGCGCGAGCGCCGCCGCCGCCTCGGCGAACACGTCGTCGCGCGTCCTCGCGCTCGCCCTCGGCGGCGCGAAGCTGTGGTCGGCCTTCTCGAGCAGGTGCACCTTCGCGCGGCGCATCCTCGCGGCCACGACACGCAGCTCGTCGGGCGACGCGAAGGCATCGCGCGTGCCGCTGCAGAAGAGCGTGCGGACCCGTACCGACGCCAGGTGCGCATCGCGGGACCGCTCCGGCAGCCCCGGCGGGTGCAGCGGGTAGGCGAAGAGCGCCAGCGCGTCCACCACCACCCGCCCGGCCACCACCTGCGAGGCGATGCGCCCGCCCATCGACCTGCCGCCGACGCACAGCTTTTCGCCCGGCGTCCGCACGGCGTCGATGACGGCGCGCCACGTCGCCTCCAGCACTGGCGTCCGGTCGGGTGTCCGGCGGTGCGCCTCCATGTACGGGAACTGGAAGCGCACGACGCTGACGCCGCGCGCCGGCAGGACGTCCGCCAAGCAACGCCCGAACGGGTCGTCGATGTTGGCGCCGGCGCCCGGCGCGTACACGAGCGTCCACGGTGGCGCCCCACCGCGCGCCGCCGTACGGACGGCGCTGACCGATGTCCCGGCCGTCACCTCAACGCGGAGCATCGTATCCGGCATCGATCCTCGTGGCGGTGCTACCCCGCCGCGATCCGCCGCAGCACCAGGTTGACCAGCGGCGTCAGGTCCGCCATCGGCGGCGGCTCATTCGCCGCGGAGCCGACGACGGCCGTCACGTTCCCCTTGCGGAAGCCGACGACGAGCACCGTCAGATCGATGATCGTGCCGGAGACGTTGACCTTGCCGGCCAGCGTCGCCGCGAACGACCCATCGCCCGTGGCGGGAAACGTCACCGGCTTGACGACGACGGCCTTCGGGTCGGTGAACAGCGTGCCGAACGCCTTGGCCAGCTCGCCCGGCTGCTGGTAGCGCGCGGCCGCCTCGTTCGAGCAGTCGATCGCGCCCGCCGCCGTCGCGTACACCGTCAGGCTCGAGAAATACGAGACCGTCTGGCCGCTGATGAACGCGCTCACCGGGTCCGCCGGCTGGTCCGCCACCGTGCGCCCCAGCAGCCGCCCGCAGCGCGCGTTCGAGGCCGCGCTCGACGGGTCCGCGGCCGCCGCCGCGGCGTTGTCGGTCGTCGTATCGGTCATCACCTTCCAGCCGGCCGGCAGGTCGGCGGGCTCCAGTGACGCGCGCGCCAGCAGTGCGCGCGCCTGGTCGATGGTCATCGGCCGGGTGGCTGCCGAGCGCGACGCCGTCGAGCCGGCGGCCGGCACGGTCGCCGTGGAGCCGCCCTTCTTCGAGCCACCGCAGGCAGCGGTCGCCAGCGAAGCGGCCAGTACGAGGACGCCGAGCAGGACGGTCAGTCGCATGGCTCCCCACATCTCCAATCCAGGGGGTTACGATGGCCGACCGGCACGCAAGAGTCAAGCGCGGCTCTCGCGCTCTATTGCGACGCGCGCCGTCCCGCTACCCTGAGCGCAACACGGAGGACACCATGAGCTTCGACCCCAAGTGGAACTCGCGCACCATCACCGACGGCCGCGACCGCGCCGCCGCCCGCTCGTACTTCTACAGCATCGGCCTGACGCGCGAGGACATCGAGAAGCCGTTCGTCGGCATCGCCAACACCTGGATCGGCACGATGCCGTGCAACTTCAACTTGCGTGCGCTCGCGGTCAAGGTCGCCGACGGCGTCCGGAAGGCCGGCGGCACGCCGATGGAGTTCAACACGATCGCGATCAGCGACGGCATCACGATGGGCACGGAGGGCATGAAGACCTCGCTCGTCTCCCGCGAGCTGATCGCCGATTCCATCGAGCTCTGCACGCGCGGCTACATGTTCGACGCGCTCGTCTGCCTCGTCGGCTGCGACAAGACCATCCCGGCGGCGGCGATGGCGCTGGCGCGGCTCAACGTCCCCGGCATCATCCTCTACGGCGGCTCGATCCTCCCCGGCACCTTCGACGGCCGCGATGTGAACGTGCAGGACGTCTTCGAGGGCGTCGGGCAGAACGCCGCGGGGCTCCTCTCCGACGCGGACCTCGACCGCCTCGAGCGCGCGGCGTGCCCGGGCGCCGGCGCCTGCGGCGGCCAGTTCACGGCGAACACGATGGCGCTCGCGATGGAGTTCATCGGCCTCTCGCCGATGGGCAGCGCCAGCGTGCCGGCCGTCGACCCTCGCAAGGATGATGTCGGCGTACGGGCGGGCGAGGTCGTCATGGACGTGCTGCGCCGCAACCAGCGTCCGCTGGACATCCTGACGCGCGGGGCGTTCGAGAACGCCATCGCGGGCGTCGCCGCGACCGGCGGCTCGACGAACGCCGTGCTGCACCTGCTCGCCATCGCCCGCGAGGCCGGCGTGCCGCTGGCGATCGACGACTTCGACGCCGTCAGTGGCCGCACGCCGCTGCTCGCCGACCTGAAGCCCGGCGGGCGCTACGTCGCCGCCGACCTCGACCGCGCCGGCGGCGTCCAGCTCGTCGCCCGCCGCCTCGTCGAGGGCGGCTACGCGGACGGCGCCCAGGCGACGCCCACGGGCAGCTTCGCCGAAGCGTCGCGCACCGCGGTCGAGACGCCGGGTCAGGACGTCGTGCGCCCGCTCGCCAACCCGCTGAAGGCGACGGGCGGCCTCGTCATCCTGCACGGGAACCTGGCGCCGGAGGGCTGCGTCGTCAAGGTCGCCGGCCACGAGCGGCTGGCGCATCGCGGCCCGGCGCGCGTCTTCGACCGCGAGGAAGACGCGATGGCGGCCGTCACCGGCCACCGCATCCAGCCCGGCGATGTCGTCGTCATCCGCTACGAGGGCCCGAAGGGCGGCCCCGGCATGCGCGAGATGCTCGGCGTCACGTCGGCGATCGTCGGGGAAGGCATGGGCGAGACGGTGGCGCTGCTGACCGACGGCCGCTTCAGCGGCGCCACGCGCGGCCTGATGGCGGGCCACGTCGCGCCGGAGGCCTTCGTCGGCGGCCCGATCGCCGCCCTGCGCGACGGCGACACGGTCAGCTTCGACATCCCGCACCGCCGGCTCGACGTCGAGCTGAGCGACGACGCGATCGCCGCGCGCCTGCGCGCCTGGCGCGCGCCGGAGCCGCGCTACACGACCGGCGTCATGGCCAAATACGCCGCCCAGGTGTCATCGGCGAGCGAGGGTGCGATCACGCGCGCGGGTGTAACGAGCTAAGGCTCGTGATGTCTGGTATTGTTCGACCATGGTGAAACTCAGCGTTCGTCACGATGATGATGCAGCGAAGGCGCCAACGAAGCAGGTGTCGCGCTTCACGCATTGCCACGTCGAGAACTGGCGGAATTTCACTCAATTCGACATCGCTCTTGAACGGCGAGTGTTCCTCGTCGGACCAAACGCGTCAGGAAAGTCGAACCTGCTCGATGTCTTTCGCTTCCTGCATGACATTGTCGCCGTTGGCGGTGGGTTCCAAGAGGCCGTACGGAGGCGCGGGGGCGTCTCACGTCTCCGATGCTTAGCCGCCCGACGGTACTCGGATCTCGTCCTAGACGTGATGCTTGGTGCGTCCGACGGCGAACCCGTATCGCAGTACGAACTACGATTCACGCAGGACAATCTCCAGCGACCGCTTATCAAACGGGAGCGCGTAGGTCGACATGGCGTTGAACTACTGAGCCGCCCCAACGCGGATGACGAGAAGGATCCCCAGAGGCTAACGCAGACCTATCTAGAGCAGGTCAATGTCAATCAGGAGTTCCGTGACGTGGCCGAGTTCCTCCGCACAGTTCAGTACATGCATCTTGTGCCGCAACTGGTGCGCGAACCTGATCGCTCGGTTGGCAGACGCAACGACCCCTTTGGCGGAGATTTCCTTGAGCAAGTGGCCGGAACGACGGAGAAAACCCGCAATGCTCGACTTCGCCGCATCAGAGATGTCCTGCGGCTTGCGGTCCCCCAACTCAAGGATCTCGAGTTGTGGCGTGACGTGCGCGGGACGCCCCACTTACGCGGCAAGTACGAGCACTGGCGCGCTCAAGGAGCGTGGCAAGATGAAGAGCAGTTCTCGGACGGGACGCTCCGCCTCCTCGGGCTTCTGTGGGTGACCTTGGACGGTACGGGGCCGCTTCTCTTAGAAGAACCAGAGCTTTCGCTGCATCCAGAGGTTATTCGGTTTCTGCCCCAGATGTTCGACAAGATCCAGCGCAGATCTGGTCGGCAGGTGATGATCAGCACGCACTCAACTGACCTCCTTCGCGACGATGGGATCGGGTCGGACGAGGTCTTGCTCCTGCTGCCCGGGTCAGAAGGCACGGCCGTCAGGCCGGCCAGCGGTTTCAAGCAGATCAGAGAACTGCTCGAGCACGGATTGACGATCGGCGAGGCAGTCGTACCACTCACCCGGCCTGACCGAGCCGAGCAACTGTCGCTATTCGGAGACTAGGGTGCAGGTTGTGCCGGTGGAGCTTACCGGCGCAGTCGAGGGAATCATCGACGAGGCCGTACTGCGCCGCGTCGTCACTCATGTTGGTGGCGCCGTAGGCCCCGTCTATGGCCGCGAGGGCAAAGCATCCCTGATTGAGCGACTACCAGCGTACAACGCGGCAGCTCAATTCGCTCCTTGGCTCATCTTCATCGATCTCAACGGGGGCGCTGACTGCGCCCCAGACTTCCGCTCACGCCACCTAGATCACGTCTCGGCGTTCATGTGTTTCCGGGTGGCTGTGCACGAGATTGAGGCCTGGCTAATGGCCGACCGCGAAGAGCTGGCCGAGTACCTGCACGTTAAGGTAGACACCATACCGGGGAATCCTGAAGCTATCGAAAAGCCCAAGGCGCAAATGTTGCAGATCGCCAGACGATCAAGAAGCAGAGTTGTGCGCGAGGACATGCTGCCCCGACCATCTGGTGGGGCCAAGGTCGGGCCGCTGTACAGCGCCCGAATGATCGAATTCGCCACCAAGCGCTGGAGGCCGCAAGTCGCCGCGATGGCCTCCGACAGCTTGCGGCGTTCGCTACAGCGAATCTCGGAGTTGATCGAAGCGTACCGTGCTCATCTGAGCCTCTAGCCGAGAAGCCTCATTTGGCTCAACGATACTCGCGTCCTGAGGGGCGGTGTCGCGCGGCGATGCGATCCCTGCGACGATGGTGTTGGCGTCTAGGCAGATGCGCTTCGGCGTCCTGAGCGCTCTCCTGCGCGCCGCTGATGTGTAGACGCCTTCCGGCGGCCTTGAGCCTTGTCAACTTCGAGGGTCGCCAGCACCTCCTCCTCGGTGACACCGGCCATCTTCTCGTGGATCGCGGACAGTAGCTCGAGCGCCGCCTTCCGGAGCCGCGCGGTTTGACCGCTGGCCTTCGCCGCACGAACCGCGGCATGAACCTCGTTGTCCCGTGCCAGCCTTGCCTTCATGTCTGTCCTGGTCATGTGCGTCGTGCTCCGGTTCGCCCAAGTATAGCCTACTCCGCCCGCCTACCCTCGCACCGCCCGCCAACTGAACCCCACGCGCCTGCCGTGGTGCACGATGATCTGCGCGAAGCCCGCCCGCGCGAGGCGGTCGCCGAACGTGTTCGGGTCCACCGGGTTGCGGTCATCGAACAGGTGGTAGACGTTCCAGAGCAGGCTCGGCGTGCTGTCCGCGCCCGCGAACGGCGCGCCCGGGCGCAGCACACGCGCCGTCTCAGCGAGCAGCGCGTCCTGGCGCGCCGCCGGCACGTGATGCAGCATGGTGAAGCACACCGCCGCGCTGAACGACGCGTCCGGGAACGGCATCGCGCTCGCGTCGCCCTCGACGACCATCACGTTCGTGCCATCGAGCCGCCGCCGCAGCGACGCGGCGAGCCTCGGGTCGATCTCGATCGACGTGACGTGCGGCACGCGCGCACGGAGCCAGTCGGTGCTGAGCCCGGGGCCCGGACCGAGTTCCAGCACGTCGCCGCCGAGGTCGAGCCCGCGCAGCACGGCCGGCATCATCCCGTCCTGCAGGGCGCGCGCCCAGCCCCGGGAGTTGCAGTACCAGCGGTGGATGAGGTTCACGGGGCAATCTGCACGCCCGCCTCGTACAGGAACTCCGGCGCGAGGTCGGCGTCGTTCGGCCAGACGACGGTGCCGGCCTCCTCGTCGACCTCCACGCGCGCAAAGAACTCCGGATCCTTCAGCGGTTCGAACACTTCGCCCCAGAGTTCGCCCGTCAGGTCGACGCGGCGGACCACCCCGTCGTCGAACGTGACTTCGAGCGTGTACGGCGGGATCACGCGGACGGCCGTGACCTGCTCCAGCCCGGTCGCGCGGTGCGTCGTCAATCGTCTTACTCCAGTGGAGCGATCGGCCGCAGCGGCACCTGCTGCTCAGAGCGCTCCCAGTCATCGAGCAGGTCCGCAACGTGCTCGTTCGCCCATTCTACAACAAGTCTGCGCGCCCGCGGCGGCAGCTCACCGCGGGTCAACTCCGGTGGCGTGATGGTAAAGACCGCCTTGTGCGCGCCGTACTGTACATGAAAGTGCGGCGGTCGGTGTTCGCGTGTGAACATCCGGATGATGATCCCGTAGAACCGCGAGATCTCCGGCATCGCTACGGCGCGCCGCTCATGGCGGGAACGCCGCCTGCATCAGCGTGTCGCCGTTCAGCACGTAGATGATGTTCTTCCCTTCGTCCACCGCCACGGCCCGCAGGTCCGTGAACGCCGGGCTGACGATCTGGCGCAGGAACTGGCCATCGGCCGATGCGATGACGACGCGCTTGTTCCCGCGGTCCGCCACGACCAGCCGATTCGAGCCCGGAAGCACCGAGAGCGAACCCGGGGACACCAGCGGCGTGTCGATGCCCGCGAGCGGGAACGGCGTCTCCGCCTTCCCGACGAAGCGGCGGATCCCGAGCTTCGTGTCGAGCACGTACACGTCCTGCCCAACCGCGATCTCCGTCGCGTTCTGCAGGTTCGTCGGGTCCAGCAGGCCCGTGCGCTCGCTGTCGAACCCGCCCTGTCCGGGCAGATAGCGCCACACCTGGTTGTCCTTCACGTCCAGCACGTACAGGTTGCCAGCCGCGGCCGCGATCGCGTCCACCGAACCCAGGGACGAGGCGCCCCGCACCGTCATCGGGAGCGTGCCCTTGCCCGGGAAGTACGCGAACGCCTGCCGCTTGTCGTCGATGATGATCAGCGACCCGCTCTGCTCCGACCACGCGATCTGCACGGGCCGCGCCGCGGTCGCCATGCCCGCGAGCGTGCCGTCTTGCAGGATCGTCTCGGGCGGTGTCTTGCCGTCGAGCGCGAGCCGCAGCACACGGTGCCCCTTGGCGTCGAGGAAGTACGCGTTCGTGCCGCCGACGACCGAGCGCGTGATCGAGAGCGAACCCGTCACCGACTGCGCGAGGTCCGCGATCGTCGTCCAGCTCTTGATCTCGTACACCGCATCGAGCACCGCCAGCGACGACGCGACGTCCGTCTCCAGGGCCTTCACCTCGCCGTTGTCCGGATGGATCTTCGCCGCGTCGGCGAGGCTCGACTGCGCCGCCGTCAGCATCTGCCGCTTGACGCCCGGGTCGCTCGTCGCCTGCGCCTGCGCGTTCGCGGTGCGCGCCGCCGCGACCATCGCCGTGAAGCGCTGCTCACGGTTCTGCGCTACCGAGCCGGGGATCGTCCACCACGCGACGAGCCCGAGCAGCACGAGCACGATGACACCGAACACCGCGAGCTTCGGCACCCGCACCTGCGGCACGATGCCCGCGCCCGTCGTGCGCCGGTAGTGCGGGCCGGCACCTTCGCCCCGCAGCCGGACGCCCGCAATCGGCGGCGGCGCCGTCGATGCCGTGATCTCGCGCACCTGCTCGGCGACCGGGCGGCGCGGCAGGTCGAAGCCGCCCGCGGCCAGCGCCGCCATCGCCCGCTCCGGCGCCACGTCATCGGCCGCCGGCTCCAGCGCCGCCTCGCCGATGGCCGGCCGGGCGCCGCCGTCCTCGTCCGGCG
>JAKAMA010000320.1 GCA_021813085.1 Chloroflexota bacterium
TACTGCCTCGCCGGCGGGCTCGAGATGGCGCTGTCGTGCGACATCCGCATCGCCGCCGAGCACTCGGTATTCGGCCTGCCGGAGGTCACGCGCGCGATCATCCCCGGCGCCGGCGGCACGCAGCGGCTGCCGCGCATCATCCCCTCCGGCGCGGCGCTCGAGCTGATCCTCACCGGCGGCCGCTTCGACGTGGCGTGGGCGCTGCGCTACGGCCTCGTGAACCAGGTCGTGCCCGCCGCCGACGTCATGCCGCGCGCAATCGCCATGGCCGAAGCGATCTGCCAGAACGGCCCGCTCGCCGTGCGGCTGGCGAAGGAGGCCGTCGTCCGTGGCCTCAGCCTGCCGATGGATGAGGGGCTCCGGCTCGAGGGCGAGCAGTCCCGCAAGGTCCTCGGGTCCGAGGACGCGATGGAGGGCCCGCTCGCGTTCGCCCAAAAGCGCAAGCCGAACTACAAGGGCAGGTAGAACAGACAGCAGACAACAGAGAACAGACCTGTACGGACGCTAACGCAGCAATGCGAGCCCCGGCAGTCGTCTTGCTCTGTTGTCTGTTGTCTGTTGTTTGTTGTCTGTTGTCTGTGCGCCTCGCCGTCAGGCGAGCAGCGCGTCCGCAAACTCCGTGAGGGAGCGCACGAGGGCGAGGTGCGGCGGCAGCGGCGTGTCGCCGTGGGCGCCGGCGTGGTCGTAGAGGAAGACGCGCTCGACGCCGTGCTCGGCCAGGTGATACGCCGTGCGCGGGTCGTCGTCGATGTGCGCGTCGATGCCGAGCATGCGCGCCGTGGCGAGCTTGTGCTGCGCGGGCCGCAGCCCTGGCGGCGCCATGCGGAGCCCGGCGAAGCAGTCCGCCAGCCCGTGGCGCCGCAGCCATCGCCGCAGCAGTGGCTCGCCGGCGACGCTGCGCCCGGTGACGATGTACAGCTCGTGACGGCCCGCGAGCGCTCGTACCGTGGGCGCCGCCTCGGGCGCCATCGGCCGCCAGCCGAAGCGCAGGTACTCGATGGCGAGGCGGGCCGGGCCGCCGGGCGGCCGCAGCCGGTACAGCTCCTCGTAACCGGGCGGCAGGTCCCGGACCGGCGAGGGAGCGTGGACGGCAAGGCGGCCGAACGGTGTGAACGACAGCACGCCGTCGCAGTCGAATCCGATGCGCATCAGCCGGCCACCCGGGCCGGCGCGGCGGAGGCGATCGGTGCTCGGAACCAGGCGTGCTGCGTCATCGATGACCCTTGCGTGAGGGATCGCTTGCGAATGGGCGAAGTATAGGGGCCGTCCGGGCGTCGCTCAATCCGCCCCTTGCGAAACCTGGCCGTAATGTGCAGCGGATATACTCCCGAACATCTACGTGGGATCCGGAGCAGACGCGGTGCACAACATCCTGTTGGTCGACGCCACGGAGGAGATCCGCCCGATGGCCGCGGGGCTCGAGGAGGCGGGGTTCGCCGTCGCCCACGCGGAACTGGACGGCGTTCTCGCCGAGGCGCGGACCGAGACGCCGGCGGTGCTGGTCTTCAACATGCTCGGCCGCAGCGACGCGCCCGCGATCCGCAACCTGCTCCGCTCGGCCGACATGCCGCACGGCGTCGCCGCCATCGCCGTCATTCGCAGCGACCAGCTCGGCACGCTCGACTTCTCGATCGGCTTCGACGACTTCGTCGTCTACCCGGCGCTGACCGAGGAAGTCACGGCGCGCGTGCGGCGCGCGATCTGGCTCAAGTCGGGCGTCGAGAGCGATAACACGCTCCGCACCGGCGACCTCCACATCGACCTGTCGAACTACAAGGCGTACGTCGGTGGCCGGCCGATCGACCTCACCTACAAGGAGTTCGAGCTGCTGCGCTTCCTGGCGACGAACCAGGACAAGGTGTTCACGCGCGAGGCGCTGCTCAACCGCGTGTGGGGGTACGACTTCTACGGCGGCGCGCGCACCGTCGACGTCCACATCCGGCGGCTGCGCAGCAAGATCGAGGACCGCACACACACGTTCATCGAGACGGTGCGGAACGTCGGCTACCGCTTCCATCTGGAGTAGGCGCTGTCGCGGTTGGTACGACCGTGGCGCGGGCTTTCAGCCCGCGCCGTGCACCCCAACCTCGATTTCTCGCTGATCGTCACGCCAGCGCTTCCGCGCCGCCATCGATCACCAGCGTCGCGCCGGTAATCCAGGCCGCCTCGTCCGATGCGAGGAAGAGCGCCGCGTAGGCGACGTCCTCCGGCGTGCCGTCGCGCTGGATGAGGGGCCGCGGCGGCGACGGGTCGAGCGGGTCCGGCGACGCCTGGATGTTCATCGGGCAGATGCAGTTGACGCGCACGTTGTCCGACGCGTATTCGCGCGCCATCTTCTTCGTCATGCCGATGATGCCGGACTTCGCCGCCGCGTACGCAACGTTGCCGCCGAGCATCGCCGCAGGCGCCGCCGCGACGTTGATCACGACGCCCGATTGCTGGCGCGCCATCTCGCGCAGCGCGGAACGCGCGACGAGGAAGTGCGTCTTCAGGTTGACGGCGACGATGCGGTCCCATTCGGCCTCGTCAATCTCACCGGTGCGGTGCTCCCACGACGAGTAGGCGCCGGTGTTGTTGTAGAGGATGTCGATCCGCCCGAATGTGTCGAGCGCCAGCCGCACCGCCGCCGATGCCTCGTGCGCCACCGAGAGGTCGGCCGCGCGGTAGACCGCCTCGCCGCCGTCGCGCTTGATGCGCTCGGCGATGCGTTCCAGCTCGTCGTCGAGCAGCCCCGCCAGCACGATCCGCGCGCCCTCGCGCGCGAAGACGATCGGGACCGTCGTCCCCTGCCGGCCCCCGGCGCCGGCGATGAGCGCGACCTTGTCCTGCAGACGCATCGCTCCCCCTTACCGCCCGGACGGCGGCGCTTGGCCGGGCCGGCTCAACCGGTCGAGAATGTTGGCCGTGACGTGCCGGAGGCGATCGTCGGCGAAGGCGCCGCGGTCTTCGTGGCCGAAGTCGTCGAGTCCCCACGCCCACGCGACGGTGCCCGCGGCGAAGACGGTCGCACCGGACGGCGCCTGGTACATCGCAGTAATCGCCGTGTCCCCGCCGAGAAAGCCGTTGACGGACGAGCTGCCGACCACCGTGAGCCCGGCCGGCCGCTCCTCGGGCACCGCCATGTGGTTGTACTCATAGCCGACGATGCCCGGGAACGACTGCCCCGTCACGATCCCCGTGCCGCCGAAGATCCACGAGTCGGTCGATGCCGGCCGCCACGGCTGGTAGTCGGGCGTCGTGTTCGACCCGTAGGCCAGTCCCGAGAGCATGCTCTGCGGCCGGCTCACGGGCGGATCCTTGAACAGGATCGTCGCTTCCTTCGGGTTGGTGCGCGTTTCGGGGTCGAGCGACGCGTCCTTGTACACAGTCAGTA
>JAKAMA010000321.1 GCA_021813085.1 Chloroflexota bacterium
CGGCGAGCAGCTCTACCTCTCGGACCAGGCCTGCCGTTGCGTGCTGCGCGCGACGCCGGATGGCGTGATAACTGGGCATTTCGGCGAAGAGCAGCTGGAGTCCCCGGGGGCGATCGCGGCCGACGGGATGCCGGCGGGCACAGAGCGGCGACGGGCAATGCGCAACGGAAGCTCTTCCTGGCGGGAGACGCAGCCCCTCGCACCGGGCTGCGGGTCGCCATGCTATCGAATCGACGGGCGTGCGGCCCCGTAACGAGCGGTCTGGCGCCGGCCGGACGGCCCGCCTGGGTCCGACCAGGCGGCGAGCGCCATGCCCAGCAACAGCACCGTGCCGCCGAGTACGGCGAGCGCCGCGCCGTCGCGGATCGGGATCCAGGCCAGCTCGCGGATGATCGCCGCGAACTGCTGCTGCGTGTACTCCGCGCCGCCCCCGCCCTGCAACCTCGCGTACAGCCACAGCGCAGCGCCGCCAAGCAGCTCCGGCAGCGCCGCCGCGAACGTCACGAGACCCACGCTGGCGACCCGCCCGAACCCGCGGCATGACCATGCGAGCCCCGCGGCGAGCGCGAGCGAGATGGCGGCGAAGACCATCGTGAGCACGCGCAGGATATCGTGGTTGCGCCTTCTGAGGAAGTCCAGCCCGTTGTTCGTGATCCCCGCGACCGAGAACACCCCGACGCTTCCGCCCTTCGACGCCGCCGGCCGCAGCGCCGCCGTCCCCCGGCCGTACATCTCGGACGCGCTGCGGTCGAGCAGCAGGCGCCGCAGGTCCGTCTTCGAGATGGTCTCTGCCTGCCGCGGCGTCAGCGGCACAGCGACCGGGTAGTCGCGCAGCGTCAGGCTGTCGCCGGGCGCGGCCACGGCCGCCCGCTGCCGCAGGTCGTCATAGTTGCGGTTGATGAGAGGGTCGATCTCCGTCAGCGCGGCGACGGCGCGCCGCAGCGTGCGTTGCGCCGTACCGGCCGACGTCGCCTGGTACAACGCCAGCACCGCGAAGAGCGCGCCCAGGCTGACGAAGAGCAGCAGCCCCGCCGCGAGCTTCGCCGTGCCCCGGTCGGGCGCCGGCTCAGGGCCGAGGTACGCTGGCGGCCGGCCGCCTGCCTGCACCGTCGCTCAGTCCGCCGGGACGACGGCCGTGCCGACGATGCGGTCGTGCAGCGCGCGGTTCTGGCCGTCGAGCGCCGCCGACACCAGCGCGATCAGCGGCGCCACCACGCACAGCGTCACGACGATGCCGAACGCCACCACCGTCAGACTGCTCAGCGCGACCGAGATGGCGCCCGCCATCGGCAGCGCCGCCACGAATGCCATCGGCCAACTGAAGAGCAGCGGGTTCAGGAGAAACCACCAGGCGAGCAGATTGCCCCGCGTCAGCGGCGCGCCGTCCTCGCGCGCCAGCCGCACGCCCGCCACGTACTGGCCGCCGGTCTGCTGCCGCGTCGCCAGCAGCAGCAGGTTCATCAGCGACCACACCAGCGGTGCGCCCAGCCCGACGATCGCCAGCGCCCCGTAGACGACGGGGTCGGAAATGTTGCTCGTGGCCCAGCCCGTCGAGAGGAGGACAAACAGCCCGGAGGCCACGACCAGGACCAGCGATACCGCCGCGAGGATCACCATATCGACGATGTAGCCCCCGGCGCGCGCGCGCACGCTGGCGACGGTGGCTCGCTGTCCCGCGGTCCGAGGCAGGCTCATCTCGTTGGTGGCGATAGTGCGGCCCCCACGTCGTAGGCCCGGAGCGCAATCCCCGGCCACCGTGTGTGCTTGCGTCGTCGATGGGCCTCACGGCGCGACGGGTCGCGCCCCCGGAGGGAAGCGCCACGCCCCCGGTCGGGCGCCCGCGACGTGCGATTATACCACGCGTCCCCCCGGACGGGCCGTCCGGCCCACCGGCTCGCGCCGCGTCAGCGCGCCGTACGTCGCTGGCTGCCGCGCGCGCACCACGTCGGTCCCCGGCGCCCGCTCCTTGAGGTGCGCCAACGCGCGGTTTACCGTCGCGCTCACCGCCAGGTCGCGCCCCTCGAGCGCCTGCGCCAGCACCGCCCCCGATGGCTCGACGATCATCGCCGCCCCGTTCGCCGTCGGCGCGGCGGCGCAGGCCACGTACACGCGGTTCTCGTCCGCACGCGTGCGCGCCACGATCTCCATCGGAAGCGCCGGGTCGTCCGCCGCCCAGAGCACGATCTCCGCGCCGCGCAGCATCAGCGAACGCGCCACCTCCGGCACGGCGCCCTCCGCCGCGGTCATCATGCCGATGCGCCCTGCCGGCGTCTCGACGACCGGGCACGGCTCGTCGCCGAGCGGCATCGTCGCGAACCGAGACCCCGGCGGCTTGTGCGTCTGCCGGTGCTTCGCCACGACGCCGCCGGGCCCGACGAGATACATCGCCCGCCAGCCGTCCGCGGCCGGCTCCGACACCGTGAACGCGACGAAGACGCCCGTCTCCGCGGCGATGCGCCGCATTCCGTCCAGCACCGCATCGTGCGGATACGCGCCGCGCAGCCGCGACGGCGTCGCCGGGAAGAGCACCAGCCGCGCGTCCTGCAGCGCCAGCCGCCCGGCGTGCCGGCGCGCGGCCTCGATGAAGCGCGCGCCGTCCGCCGGCATGCGCATCTGCACGACGGCGATGCTGCATTCCTCCCGCCCGGCCACGAGCGCCTCCTCGCGCGTCCCTTCGACGGGCAACTGCTCCGTCGGCCAGATCAGGGCGTCGTACAGCTCCGGCCGCCGCACGATGGGCGGCCGCGCGTCCTCCACAGGCACGTCGTAGGCCAGGATGCCCTCCTCGGCCGGCCCGAGCTGCGCCACAGAGCGCCCGCCCGGGTCGATGACGCACGATCCGCCGCAGTAGACGACGCTCTCCGCCTCGACGCCGACCTTGTCCGCCGCCGCGATCCAGATGCCGTTCTCCGCCGCGCGCGTCCGCATCAGGTACGCGCGCTGGGGGCTCGTCAGGTCCTCCGGGTGGCGCGCGCCGCTCACCCACGCCGTCAGGTCGAGGATGATCTGCGCGCCGCCGACCGTGAGCGCGCGCGCGATCTCCGGCATCCGCCCGTCGGCACAGATCAGCATGCCGATGCGCCCGGCGTCGGTCTCGAACACGGGCCATGCGGCCTGTCCGGGGTACGCGCTCCCCGCCGCGAACCAGCGCCGGTCGAAGTGCCAGAGGAACGACTTTTCGTACCGTCCGATCACCGACCCGTCGCGTCCGAACAGCAACGCCCCGTTGCTGTACCGTGGCCGCCCTTCTCTGTTGTCTGTCGTCTGTTCTCTGTCGTCTGTCGTCTGTTGTCTGTCGTCTGCTCTCTGTCCTCTGTCCTGGCCGGCCTCTCGCCCGCCGCCGTCCGCCTCCAGCGCCATCCCGACC
>JAKAMA010000322.1 GCA_021813085.1 Chloroflexota bacterium
GCACCAGGACGCCGGCGCCAAGATGGTGCACGTCGCGCCGGACACCACCTCGACGATCATCTCGAAGTCGGTGTCGCGCGGCAGCGGCCGTACGAGCTACCGCGGCGCGCTCAAGGTCTACCCCGGCGCCGTGCGCTCGAAGGCGACCGTGCGCTGCGACGCCCTGCTCATCGACCAGCAGTCGCGCTCCGACACCTACCCGCTGATGGAGGTGGAAGAGGAGCAGGTGAACATCGGCCACGAGGCCTCGGTCTCGCGGGTCGGCGAGGAGCAGTTGTTCTACCTGCAGAGCCGCGGCCTGAGCGAGGTCGACGCGACCAAGCTGATCGTCAACGGCTTCGTCGAGCCGATCGTCAAGGAGCTGCCGATGGAGTACGCGGTGGAGCTGAACCGCCTCATCGAGCTGCAGATGGAAGGCGCCGTCGGGTAGGGCGGCGCATCAACCGAACAGGAAGAGACACGTGGGCAGGTCGGCGATCGAGCAACTGCTGTGGATGATGGACTCGGCGTTCGAAGGTGACCCGGCGAAGCCCACGCAGAGCTGGCACGCCGTACTCGTCAATCTGGCATCGTCGCCGCGCGACGAGTGGGACTGGGCGCCGCCGGGCGGCGCCCGGACGATCTTCTCGCTCGTGCGGGAGCTCGGCGTCTGCAAGCTGGTGTACGACAACCAGGCGTTCGGCGACGGCTCGATGGACTGGGACGTGCCCGGGACCGTGCCGGCGATCGGCACCACGGCCACGTACGACGGCGTGGTCGCCTGGCTGCGCGACGCGCACGGACGCCTGCGCGGCCACGTCGCGGAGCTGAAGGACGATGCGCAGTTGCTCGAGCCGCGGCCGGGGCCGTTCGGCGACGGCCGCTCCTACGAGACGCGCTGGCTCGTGAACACGATGATCCAGCACGACCTGTACCACGCCGGCGAGATCAACCACATCCGTGCGCTGCGTCAGCGGAATGACGGGCCGGGCAACGACTGAGGGCGGGGCGTGACACTAGCAACGACGACGATATCGGTCAGCGAACGCGACGTGCGCGACGTGTCGGCGCGCCGCGACGAGCCGGCCTGGCTCCGCGAGCGGCGCCGCGCGGCCTGGCGGCTGTTCGAGGCGATGGACTTCCCGGACCCCAGCGACGAACAGTGGCGCCGCACCGACGTCCGCGCGATGGTCTTCGATGCCGTGCGGCCGCTGAGCGCATCCGCGCCGATCGCGGGCGCCTCAGAGCTTCCCGAAGCGCTGCGCAGCGCATGGGACGAAACGGACGCCGTAGCCGGGCGCATCGTCCAGCATGACTCGGACGTCGTGCACGCCGAGCTCGCGGAGGAGCTGCGGGCGCAGGGCGTCATCCTGGCGGACCTGCACACCGCCGCGCGCGAGCATCCCGACCTCGTGCAGCGCTACCTGTCCGCCGCGGTGCCGGCGGACGAGTGGAAGTACGTCGCGCTCAACGCCGCGCTCTGGAGCGGCGGCTGCTTCCTCTACGTCCCGGAGGGCGTGACCATCGACCGGCCGGTGCGCCTGTCGCTGGCCTCCGCGTCCGAATCGCCCGCCCTCTTCCCGCACACCGTCGTCGTCGCCGGGCCCGGCAGCAGCGTCTCCTTCATCGACGAGACGATCTCCCCGGACCAGGCGGAGCCGGCGTTCGTCAGCGGCGCGGTCGAGATCTACGCGGGCGACGGTGCGCAGGTCGCGTACTACGCGGTGAACCGCTGGGGTCACAACGTCTACAACTTCAACACCGTGCGCGCCATCCTCGGCCGCGACGCGCGCGTCCTGGCGCTGGCGGCCGGCGTCGGCGGCAAGGTGACGAAGATGCGCATCGACACGCGGATGCCCGAGCCCGGCGCTTCCGCGCAGTTGCTCGGCATCACGTTCGGCGACCGCGACCAGCACTTCGACTACAACACGCTGCAAGACCACATCGGCCCGCACACGACGAGCGACCTGCAGTTCAAGGCCGCGATGACCGGCGCGTCGTCGATGGTCTGGTACGGGATCACGCGCATCGAGCCGACGGCAAGCGCGAGCGAGGCGAACCAGACCTCGCGCAACCTGCTGCTGAGCGAGCACGCGAAGGCCGCACCGATCCCGATCCTCGAGATCCAGGCGTTCGACGTGCTGAAGTGCAGCCACGGCGCCACCGCCGGCCCGGTGGACGAGGACGAGTTGTTCTACCTGGAGGCGCGCGCCATCCCGCGCGACGTCGCCGAGCAGATGCTCGTCGAGGGATTCTTCCTCGACGTGATCGACCGCGTACCGAGCGAGCGCCTGCGCGCGCGGCTGGCGCAGGCGGTGCTGGCGAAGGCGGCGGGCCAGACCGCTCATCCCGACCGCGCCAGCTCACTCTCGTTCGACGAGATGCTGGCGGCGCCGTGAGCGCCGGCGCGAGACGCGCCGTAGGGGCGCTGCTTGCCGCGTCCCCTGCGCGTGCACAGACGGGTACAGGGGCCGGCCGCGCTCCGGGGAGACGCGTGACATGACGGAAGGGACGAAGGACAACGTGGCGCAATTCGTAACGCTCGCGAAGGCCGGCGACACCCCGCCCGGCACGATCAGCGTGCACGAGGTCGATGGCGTGCGCATCGCGCTCTGCAACGTCAACGGCCGGTACTACGCGATCGACGACGTCTGCACGCACGACGGCGGCCCGCTCGACCAGGGCGAGCTCCAGGGCAACCTCGTCGAATGCCCGCGCCACGGCGCCAAGTTCAACGTCGAGACGGGCGCCGCCGTCGTCCTGCCGGCGGTGCGGCCCGTCAAGACGTACAAGGTGCAGGTCGTTGGCGACGACGTGCAGGTGCAACTGTGACCGGCTACGACATCGACGCCATCCGCAAGGACTTCCCGATCCTCGACCGCAAGGTACACGGCAAGCCGCTCGTCTACCTGGACAACGCCGCGACGACGCAGAAGCCGCGCCAGGTCATCGACCGCCTGGTGCACTACTACGAGCACGAGAACGCGAACATCCACCGCGGCCTGCACACGCTCGCCGAAGAGGCGACGGCGGCGTACGAGGAGTCGCGCCGCAAGACCGGCGCCTTCATCAACGCCGCCCATCCGGACGAGGAGATCATCTTTACGCGCAACACGACCGAGTCGATCAACCTCGTCGCGAACGCCTGGGGGCGCAAGTTCCTCAAGCCCGGCGACGAGATCGTCTTCTCCGCGATGGAGCACCACAGCAACCTCATCCCGTGGCAGCTCATCGCGCTCACGACCGGTGCGATCCTGCGATTCATCGAGATCGATGACGATGGCAAGCTCATCTGGGACGACGCGCTCGCCAAGATCACCGAGAAGACGAAGATCGTCGCCGTCACGCAGATGTCGAACGTGCTCGGGACGATCAACCCCGTGCGGG